>JAYVMH010000049.1:0-9709 GCA_043759015.1 Actinomycetota bacterium | reverse complement strand
TCTCAGACCAGCTACCCGTCGATGCCTTGGTAGGCCATTACCCCACCAACAAGCTGATAGGCCGCGAGGCTCTCCCGATCCAGTAACCCTTTCGTCAGCGCGCCATGCGACGCTCCGACGTCATCCGGTATTAGCAGTCGTTTCCAACTGTTATCCCAGAGACCGGGACAAGTTCCTCACGTGTTACGCACCCGTTCGCCACTAGATCTTCCAGTGTATTGCTACACCTTGGACCTCGTTCGACTTGCATGTGTTAAGCACGCCGCCAGCGTTCGTCCTGAGCCAGGATCAAACTCTCCAACAAAACCATGCCCGACGTCTCACCCGAAAGTGACCGCCGAACCGATTGTTAAGAGCTGAGCACGTCATCGGGGAATACCGATGCTGATAGCGCTCAGATCTGACTGTGATTTGCCACGAGGTTGGGACCCCGTGGACTTTTGAATTGACAGACAGCGTCCAGCGACGACCCGAAGGCCGTCCCCATCGCTGCCCGCACTGGCGTTCAGTCTTCTCTTCCGTTTTCAAGGAGCCGACGTTCGAATGAACCGTCGCTCGCGGCACACAGCGCTGCTGTTGGTGCCTGCTTCGGTTGCCGTGTTGGCTCACCGGAGCGAGGAGCTACGCTATCGCAGCGGATCGGTGGCATCAACCTCTCGGCAAAGTTTTTCCGACCACGAAGTCGCGCTTTCCCTTGCGTAGAAGCACAAAACCACCGTTGAGCAGGTCCGATGCCCGCAGGGTGCCATCGCCGTCGAGCACGCGATTTCCGGCCCGTACTGCCCCTTGACCGAGCAACCGGTTCACGTCGCTGTTCGACGTGGCCACTCCAGCCGCGATGAGCAGTTCGTGGACTCGAGCGCCGTCGAGCGGGTCGGGCAGCACGACCGACGGCGCTTCCGCCGCCACGACCGCCAGCGCGTCGGCCGACGCGGCCGTCGGATCGCCGCCGAACAGCACCTCGGCCGCTTCTGTCGCCGCCGCCGAGGCGTGCGCGCCGTGGACCATCGTGGTCATCTCGTCGGCGAGGGACCGCTGGGCCACTCGCCGCTCCGGCCCGGTCTCGTGATCCGCGAGGAGGGCGATCAACTCCTCCAATGGACGCAGCGACAACATCTTCAGGTACGTGCCCACCATCTGATCGTCGGTCTGGACCCAGAACTGACGGAACTGGTACGGCGAGGTGCGCTCCGGATCCAGCCAGACCGCGCCGCCGACGGACTTGCCGAACTTGGCACCGTCGCTACGCACCATCAGCGGGTGCGTGATCGCGAAGGCCTGCTCACCGAGCCGGCGGCGGATGAGCTCCACCCCGGCCGTGATGTTGCCCCACTGGTCGCTCGCGCCGGCCTGCAGCTCGACGCCGTGCGCCTGGAAGAGATGCCGGAAGTCGTTGGCCTGCAGCAGCATGTAACTGAACTCGGTGAACGAGATGCCGTGTTCGCTGTCGAGGCGACTGCGCACCGAATCCTTGGCGATCATCTGGTTCACCGTGAAGTGCTTGCCGACGTCGCGGAGGAACTCCAACATCGAGATCGGCGTCGTCCAGTCGGCGTTGTTCACCAGCGTGGCCTGGAACGGACCGGGCTCGAAGTCGAGCAGCCTGCCGAGCTGCACCTCGATGCACGCCACGTTGTGTCGCAGCGTGTCGTTGTCGAGCAGGTTGCGCTCCTCGCTGCGCCCGCCGGGATCGCCGATCATGCCGGTGGCTCCACCCGCCAGCGGGAACGGTCGGTGCCCGGCCAGCTGGAACCGACGCATGAACAACTGCCCCACGAGGTGTCCGGCGTGCAGCGAGTCGGCCGTGGGATCGAACCCGATGTAGAGCCCGATCGATCCCTTCGCGAGACGGGCGCGCAGTGCGGCGGCGTCGGTGGTGTCGTGCACGAGCCCACGGGCCTCGAGATCGGCGAGCAGATCCATAGGTCCGCAATGTTGCCATGCAAGAACGCCATTCCCTCTGCCGATAGCGTCGGCGCATGGCCGCGATCGACGTTCTGGCGCAACGGTTCCGCGACTTCGGGGGCGTGAGCACCGCCACCCGTGCGCCGCTGTACTCACGCATCGCCACGGCGATCGCGGACGACGTCGAGGTGCTGAGGCTGCTGCAGCACGCACCAGAGACGCAACAGATGCCGGTGCTGCTCTTTGCAGGTGTGCACTACCTGTTGCTGGAAGGACTCGGCCGACCGCTCGCACAGCACTATCCGAACCTGTCGCCGGATGGAACCGCCGACGGGGACCCGACGCAACTGTTCCGTCGTTTCGCGCTCGAGCACGCGGGCGAGTTGAGCGGGATCATCGCCCGTCGCAACACCCAGACCAACGAGGTCGGCCGCTGTTCCCAGTTCCTGCCGGTGTTCGGGCTCATCGCCCAGGAACGTGGCGCCCTTGCGCACGTCGACGTGGGAACGAGCGCCGGGCTCAACCTCTTGCTTTCTCGCTACTCATACGAGTTCAGCCCCGGGGGCGCCGTCGAGAGCGCGAACGGGTCGGGCACCGTGGAGCTCCACTGCTCCACCCGCGGCAACGTGCCGGTGCCCAGAGCCATGCCGACCGTGGCACGGTCCATCGGTCTCGACATCGCGCCGGTCGACGTGCTCGACGACGACGCGGTGCGGTGGCTGGAGGCGTGCGTGTGGCCCGACCAGGCGGACCGCTTCGCCCGACTCGTCGCGGCGATCGAGCTCGCCCGACAGCATCCGCCCGAGATCATCCAGGACGATGCCGTCGAGGGCCTCGCCCGTGTCGTCGCGGCGGTTGCATCCGCCGGACACCCGGTTGTGACGAACAGTTGGGTGCTGAACTACCTCCCCGTCGATGTACAACACCGCTACGTCGACGAGCTGGATCGAATCGGGGCCGCGTGCGACCTGTCGTGGGTCGTCGCGGAGTCGCCGGCGCAAACCACCGGGCTCCCCGTGCCCACCACGGATCCGCCCGAGGACATCACCGTGGTCACACTCGTGCGGTGGCGTGACGGACGCCGAACCGTCCAACGGTTGGGCACTACGCACCCGCACGGCTACTGGCTTCACTGGGAGCGCCGCTGACAACGCCGAACTCGGGCGAGGGGACCTAGCGCGGCACCACCCATCGGCGGGGCCAGTCCACTGCCTTGCTGATGCCGATGCGCGGCGTCACGATCGGCGCTGCGGGTGGGGCCGTCCCATCGTCGAAGAGCTCGGCGACAGAGCCGGTGAGGGTGAGGTCGACCGCCAGCTGCCGGGTCAGGCGACCCGGCCCTGTCGTGCGCCGCGGATCCACGCCCTCGATCATCACCGAACGGATGAGGACCGCCTGCCCGTCGCCGTCCGCGCCGGTGACGAGGTTCAGGCAGTGGTGCATCCCGTAGATCAGGTAGACGTACCATCGACCCGCCGGACCGAACATCGACGCATTGCGTTTGGTCCGGCCTCGATACGAATGGCTGGCGGGGTCGTCGAACGTGTAGGCCTCGACCTCGGTGATCCGCGCCGAACACGAGCGGATGCGCAGCACCTTGTTCAGCAGGGCCGGGGCGACGACCGTCGCGTCGCGGTCAGCGAAGGTCGAGGGCAACCGCTGCACGGAGCTCGACCACCTTGCTCCTGAACCGCTCCAGCTGAACAGCCACCGGGATGGGCCCCGCGCCGCCCGGAGTGATCCTTCGTCGAACCGAGACCCCAGGAGCCACCAATGCGGCGGCGTCCGGGCCGAGTACGGCATCGGCTGCAACGAGATCGCGAAGCGACGCTTCGCCCGACAGGCTCCGGCGCACGAGCGCGCCCACCACGGCGTGCGCATCACGGAAGGGCGTCCCACGCTGCACCAGCCATTCGGCAAGGTCCGTCGCCGAGGACGATTCGGCGTCGGCGGCTGCTTGCATGCGTTCGGGCACCCATGTCGCAGTGGCGATCATTCCGCCAACGGCACCGAGCGCCAGGCCGATCTGGTCGACCGCGTCGAACAACGGTTCCTTGTCCTCCTGGTAGTCGCGGTTGTAGCTGAGCGGCAGACCCTTCATCGTCGCCAGGAACCCGGTGAGGTCACCGATCAGCCGGCCGGCCTTGCCCCTCGCCAACTCGGCGATGTCGGGGTTCTTCTTCTGCGGGAGCATCGACGAACCGGTCGCGTACCCGTCGTCGAGCTTGGCGAAACCGAACTCATCCGTCGTCCAGAGGACGAACTCCTCGCCGATGCGCGAGAGGTTGATGCCCACCATCGTCAGCGTGAACAAGGCCTCGGCGATGTGATCGCGCGAGCCCACCGCGTCGAGCGAGTTCTCGAACCGGCGGGCGAAGCCGAGCTCGGCTGCGGTGAAGTCGGGGTCGAGCGGAAGCGAGGAACCCGCGAGTGCTCCGGCTCCGAGCGGCGACACGTCGATTCGTTCGAGCGCGTCGAGCATGCGGTCGACGTCGCGACCGAGCGCCCACCCGTGGGCCAGGAGATGATGCGCGAGCAGCACCGGTTGCGCGCGTTGGAGGTGGGTGTACCCGGGCAGGTACACGTCGCCCGCCGCATCGGCTCGATCCAGCAGGATCTGCTGAAGACCGACGACGCGCTGTGCGATGCCGAGCAACTCGCGCTTCAACCAGCGGCGAACGTCGGTGGCCGACTGGTCGTTCCTGCTGCGCCCGGTGTGCAGCTTCGCACCCGAGGCACCGGCGAGCTCGGTGACGCGGCGCTCGACCGCAGTGTGGATGTCTTCGTCGGTCGGCCGGAATGCGAACGTACCGGCCGTCATCTCGGCGACGACGGTGTCCAGCGCCGCGAGCACGGCATCCAGTTCGGCTGCGGTGATGATGCCGACGTGGGCGAGGCCCTTCACGTGGGCGACCGAGCCGGCAACATCGTCGGGCCACAGACGCCGGTCGAACGACAGGCTCTCCGTGTACGCCATCAACTCCGCC
This sequence comes from Actinomycetota bacterium, assembly GCA_043759015.1. Classification (GTDB taxonomy): domain Bacteria; phylum Actinomycetota; class Acidimicrobiia; order Acidimicrobiales; family Ilumatobacteraceae; genus UBA668. The sequence continues at coordinate 4,817 of JAYVMH010000049.1, read as the reverse complement.
GCAGGCCCGCCCTCGAAGCGGCCGTGCCAAAGGGTGTGGCCGGTGTGCTCGCCGCTCACGACAGCCCTGCCAGTTCCCGGAGGTGCTCGCGCAGCACGTCACCACCGCTGCCCGCTTCCGCCACGCACAGCAACGTGTCGTCGCCGGCGACCGTACCCAACAGACCCGGCAGGCCGCTGCGATCGAGCGCCGACGCAACGACGTGGGCGCAACCCGGCGGCGTGCGCAGGATCACCAGGTTGCCACTCGACCGGACCTCGGCGACCCATTCGCCCATCACCCGTCGCAGCTGGTCCTCCGGGGCGATGCGCGCCGGCTCGTACTCGGGGATCGCGTAGACGGTGTCGCCACCCGGAACGCGCACCTTCACGGCCCCCAGGTCGTCGAGATCGCGCGACACGGTGGCTTGCGTCGCCGCGATGCCGTCCTCGGCCAGCAGGTCGACGAGCTGCGGCTGGTTCGTGACGGCGTGCTTGCCGATCAGCCGGGCGATGGCCTGTTGTCGTTGCACCTTCGAGGACATGTTCAGCGCGCTCCCATGACGAAGGCCAGCGCACCGCGAGCGGCGTGCAGGCGATTGTGTGCCTGGGCGATCACGTGGCTCTGCGGCCCGTCGATCACTTCGGACGTGACCTCGTAGCCGCGATACGCGGGGAGGCAGTGGTAGAAGCCGGCGCCGGGTGCGGCCTGCGCCATCAACGCGCCGTCGACACCGAAGCCTTCGAAGATCTTGGCGCGCTCGGCCTTCTCGGCCTCCTGCCCCATCGACGTCCACGTATCGGTGTGCACTGCGATCGCACCCCTCACTGCGTCGACCGCACGGTGGCCTTGGGCCACCGTGCCGGCACCGAGGCCGTTCAGGCGCTCGACCTCAAACTCGGTCGCGTGGAACCCGACGGGGCAGGCGAGCGCAACGTGTGCGCCGAGCAGCACGCACGCCTCGCACAGCGAGCGGGCGACGTTGTTGAAGTCGCCGACGTACGCGACAGGCTTGCCCTCGAGCGTCCCGTGCACCTGCTGCATCGTCAGCACATCGGCCAGGCCCTGCAGCGGATGAGAACGGTCGCTCAGCATGTTCACCACCGGAACAGAACTGACCGCGGCCATGCGCGCCACTGCCTCGTGGCGAAAGACGCGGGCGGCGAGCACGCCGTGGTAGCCGGCCATCACGCGCGTGACGTCCTCGACCGTTTCCCGAACGTCGAGGCCCACTTCCTCGCCGCGTGTGTACACCGGATGCCCGCCGAGCTGCACGACGGCCATCTCCATCGACTGGCGGGTGCGGTTGGACGGCTTCTCGAAGATGAGCGCCACGCCGAGCCCCTCCAACACCCGCGGCAGAGCCGGCCGCTGGGCAAGCTGGAGGATCTTCTCCAGGTCGTGGGCGTCGAGCTCGGCGATCTCGAGCAGGTGGCGGATCATCGGGTGAGTCCCTGGAGCACGTCGCCGAGGATCGTCACTGCTTCGGTGATCTCGGCCGAGGACACCGTGATCGGCGGCGCCAGGCGGATCGCGGTCGAATTGACAGCGTTCGTGACGAGTCCACGCTCGAGTGCCCCAACGTAGACGGCCTTCGCGTCGATCCCCGCGGCCAGCTCGGCCGCCAGCAGGAGACCAGCGCCGCGCACCTCCGACACCCCGGGAAGCGTGCGCAGCGCCGCCGCCAGCTCGGCACCGCGTTCACGTGCCAGACGGGGAGCATCGATGCGGCGCATCTCGTCGATCACCGCGATGACGGCGGCGGTGGCGATGGCCGTGCCGCTGTAGGTGCTGCCGTGATCGCCCGGTTGGAACACCGCCGCGACCTCGCGCCGGGCCCAGAGGGCACCGACCGGGAACCCGTTGCCCATCGCCTTGGCGAGCGTCACGACGTCGGGACGCACACCTGCGTGCTGAAAGCCGAACCATTCGCCGGTGCGAGCAAAGCCGGTCTGCACCTCGTCGAGCATCAACAACAACCCACGCTCGTCGCACAGCTCGCGCACGTCGCGCAGGTACTGCGCATCCGCCGGCACCACACCACCCTCGCCCTGCACAGGTTCGAGCAGCACCGCCGCAACCGTGGGGTCGATGGCGGCTTCGAGCGCGGCAAGATCGTTGAAGGGCACATGCCGGAAGCCCTCGGGCATCGGCTGGAAGGGCTCGTGCTTGGCCGGCTGCCCCGTGGCGGCGAGTGCGGCGAGGGTTCGGCCGTGAAAGCTCCCGTACGCGCTCACGACGACGTGGCGTCCACGTCCGCCGAACTTGCGGGCGAGCTTCAGCGCCGCCTCGTTCGCTTCTGCACCGCTGTTGCAGAAGAACACCTGCCCGACCTCGCCACACGCCTCGTGGAGCAGAGCGTTCAGCTTCACGGCCGCTTCGGTGGCGACGGGGTTGGAGAAGAAGTTGCTCACGTGCAGCAACGTGTTCGCCTGATGACAGATCGCTTCGGCGACAGCCGGGTTGGCGTGGCCGAGCGAGGTGACCGCGATGCCGCAGAGGAAATCGAGGTACCGCTTGCCATCCGTGTCCCACAGCTCTGTGCCACTCCCGCGGGCGAACATCACCTGCGGCGCACCGAACACCGGAATGAAGGGGCAGTGCTGCTGGGCCTGTACGTCGAACGCGTGCGCACTCATCTGACCATCGTTCCGATCCCCTCGTCCGTGAAGATCTCGAGCAGCAGGACATGAGGGATGCGACCGTCGAGGATGTGGGCGCGGCGCACGCCGTGGCGCACCGCCTGGACGCAGCTCTCGACCTTCGGGATCATGCCGCCGGCGATGGAGCCGTCCGTCATGAGCGCGTCGAGCTCGTCGGGTGTTGTCTGCCGGATCAGGCTCGCCGGATCGTCGACCGTCCGGCGAAGGCCCTCGATGTCGGTGAGGTACACGAGCTTCTCCGCGCCGAGCGATTCCGCGATCGCCCCGGCGACGGTATCGGCGTTGATGTTGTACGCCTGGCCGCCGGCATCGGTGCCGATCGTGGCCACGACCGGGACGAAGCCATCGTCGAGCAGCGCCCGCAGGATGGTGGGGTTGATGGACTCCACATCGCCGACGAACCCGAACTCGGCACCGCGGGGCTTGGCACGGATCAGCCCGGCGTCCTCGCCGCTGACGCCGACGGCGAGCGCGCCGTGCACGTTGATCGCCGCGACCAGCTGGGGGTTCACCTGACCGATGAGCACCATCCGCACGATGTCGACCGTCTCGCCATCGGTGACCCTGAGGCCGTTTCGGAACTCTGCGACCTTGCCCAGTCGCTTCATGAGATCGCTGATCTGGGGCCCGCCCCCGTGCACGACCACGGGCCGCATGCCCACCTGGCGCATCAGCACGATGTCTTCGGCGAAGAGCGACAGCGCGTCGTGGTCGCTCGCGCCGGCGAGCGCGTTTCCGCCGTACTTCACGACGACCACCTGACCGGCGAACCTTCGGATGTACGGGAGTGCCTCGACGAGAACGGCGGCCTTGTCCGACGGGCTCGCACTCACGGGAACAGCCCGATCTGGGCGAGCCCCGCGGTCTCGCCCAGGCCGAGCGCGACGTTCGCCGCCTGAACCGCACCGCCGGACGCACCCTTGGCGAGGTTGTCGATCGCGCAGATCGAAATCACCGTTCCGGTGCGCTCGTCGAATCGAGCGGTGAGGTGGGCGGTGTTGCTGCCGAGGGTGGCCTTCGTGGACGGCGATGCCTCACCGACGACCACGAACGGTTCGCCGGCGTAGAACTCCGCCAGCGTGGAGAGCAGCGACGCCGTCGTCACGTCGCCCAACGGGCGGGCGTAACACGTCGAGAGGATGCCGCGGCTCATCGGCGCAAGGTGAGGTGTGAACAGCACCTGCGCACCGACCTCCTGCTCGATCTCGGGGGTGTGTCGATGGTCGAGCAACCCATAGGCGGTCACGTCCTCGTCCACCGTGCAGAACTGGCTGGTGTGCTGCAGGGCACGACCCGCGCCGCTGACGCCCGTGATGCTGTTCACCACCACACCTGTGGGGGCCACCACTCCGGATCGGACCAACGGCGCCAGCGCGAGTGCGGCAGCCGTGACGTGACACCCCGGTGTCGCGATGAGTGCCGCGCCCTTCAGTTCGTCACGATGGAGCTCAGGAAGGCCGTACACGGCCTGCTGCAGCAGCAACGGTTGATCGTGGGTGAAGCCGTACCACTGCGGATAGAGCGTGGCGTCCTTCAACCGGTACGCAGCCGACAGGTCGACGACGCACCCGACCATGCCCACGAGCTGCGGTGCCATCGCCATGCTCGCCTCGTGGGGCAGGCCGAGGAAGACGAGGTCGAGCCCTTCCGCCTTGGCCGGGTCGAACGCGTCGAACACCAGGTCGGGGTACTTCGCTGCCAGGCTCGGGTACAGCGACGCGGCGCGCACGCCGGCCTGCGAATCGCCCGTCGCGTAGACCACCTCGAACGACGGGTGCAGCGCACACAGGCGCAAGAGCTCGGCGCCGGTGAAGCCCGACGCACCCAGGATGCCGACACGAACCATAGGTGCATGACTATACGGTAGATCGCATTGTCATGCAACTGCCCTCTGCTGCCCGAGCAGCGACTCGTGCCCGCGCCAGAATGAGCGGGTGAGCGAGCACGACGCGTCGTACCCCGGGTCCACCCGTGGAAAGTTGCTGGTGGCCACTCCCCCGCTCGCCGATCCGAACTTCGACCGGACGGTGATCTACATGCTGGAGCACACCGGCGACGGTGCCGTGGGCGTGGTGATCAACCGTCCAAGCGCCGCGCGGACGCCCGAGGCGCTGGTCCGCTGGGAGACCCGTCTCAGCGAGCCCGCCAACCTTTTCGACGGCGGGCCGGTGGAAC
>JAYVMH010000048.1:0-9740 GCA_043759015.1 Actinomycetota bacterium | reverse complement strand
AGTCCAATGGCCGTCGAACGCTTCCCGGTGGAAGCCACCCACATCATGATGTTCGCCCGTGCCATTGGCGACCTGAACCCGGTGTACGCCGACCCGTCGTCGCCCGCGGCGGTCGGGTTCGGCGGCATCATCGCCCCGCCGACGTTCACGATGGCGGGCGCGCAGTTCGACCCGGAGAACCCGCTCATCCCCCGACCCGGTGAGCCGTGGTTCGGCTCGGCCCGCGAGCCCACGGGTGGAGTTCGCGAGAGCACCGGGCGGCTGCACGCCGAGCAGCACTTCGAGTACCACCGCCCGCTCCTCGCCGGCGAGGTGCTCACGACCGTCGAACGCGATGGCGAGACGTGGCAGAAGGAGTCCAAGCGCGGCGGCACCCTCGCGTTCGAGGAGCGGTTCATCGAGTACCGAGTGGCGGACACGGGCGAGCTCGTCGTCACCGCACGGTTCGTCAGCGTCCAGCCCTCGCAGGCCGTCACCCCCGGCTGAAGGAGATGATCGTCATGGCCCTCAGCGCCGCATCGCTCACCGTCGGCGATTCCCGTTCGCTCGTCGTCCTCGACAACATCAGCCGCACGCAGATCGTGATGTATGCCGGTGCGTCCGGCGACTACAACCCGCTCCACAGCGACGAGGTGTACGTCACCCAGGTCGCCGGCTATCCCGGCGTCTTCGCCCACGGCATGTTGAGCATGGGAGCCACCGGCCGCGTGCTCACGGACTGGGTCGGCAACGGTCGGCTCACGAAGTACGGGGTGCGGTTCGTGAACCAGGTGTGGCCGGGCGACACGCTGACCGCGACCGCCACCGTGGAAGCCGTCCGCGAGCACGGCGGTGACCACTTCGTCGACTTCTCGGTGACCACCGTGAACCAGGACGGCAAGCCCGTCGTGACCGGCACCGCCACCGCCCGCATCGACCCCTGACGTCTCGGCCGTGGGATCGCGGACGCTCCTCATGCCGGCGACCGGTGCTCGCTGGCTGCGGGTCCCGACCTGCCGGCATGAGGTTGACATCTGACATACATCAGATAGGGTTCGGCCATGCGTGCAGCCAGCGAAGTGACCTTCACCGAGCTCCTTCGTGAGCCCAAGGCCGTCGTGGCTCTCGTCGAGCATGGCCCTGTCGTCGTCCACCGGCGCGGTGCCGCTGATCTCTGTCTCAGCCTTGCGGCCGGCGGCGGCGGTGCCTCGTCGGCGTTGTCGATCCTGGGGCCGGCACTCGGGGCGATCGCCCGCGAGCCGGCGTTCGCCTCGCTCCTTGGTGATGCGTTGCCTTGGACTGCGTTGCTGCCAGACGACGATCGCTCGAGCTTCGCCGCCGAGCTCGCGTCCACGATCGCGGCCTGCGCGTCGCTCGACACCTGGGAGCCCCTGACAACCGTGCTGCACCAGTGGGCGGAGACCGCGCGCTACTGGGCGGATCCGCAGGCGCAGTTCGCTCGCGGTCGAGCGGGCGACGGCGACGTCGTCTCCCGGCCGTAGCACGTGGCTCGGCGTGGTGAGCGCGTAGCCCGTCCCGGTCGCAAGGGTGGCTGGCAGCTCCGTTTCGCCGACAACGCCCCTGGTGATGGTTGGGAGGAGCTGTGCCGGAACGCTCCGAGTGAGACCCGGGTTGCTTACGATGCCATCGAGAGCGATCCGTTCAGCCGCCTGAACCCGCGGCGTCAGTTCCGCTTGAAGGGCACCGCCGACTCGGTCGAGGTGAAGGGCACGCGTCTCGAGCAGTGGCAGTACGAGGTCACCGGTGCGGCTCGGGTGCTCTACGCGCCGGACTCGGCGACACATGTGGTGTGGATCGTCCTCGCGCGTGTGCGGCATCCGAAGGACACCGAGTAGCGATGTCGCACGCTGGGCGTCAGCGGTTCGCGGCGGCGAGCGAGGCCGCTTTGCGGATCAGCTCGAGAACGAGGGGCCCGAAGATCTCGACCTTCGGGTTCACGTTCGCCCCCGTGAGGAACCGGCTGTAGCTCTGCTCCAGCACGATGCCGAGCTTCCAGCGGGCGAGCACGATGTAGTAGATGACGTCCTCGGTGGAGCGACCGCTGTGGCGCTCGTAGCAGGCGCACATCTCCGCGAGCGTCGGCATGCCACCGAGGTCGACGTAGTGCGACATGTCCTCGGCCTCGGGTCCCCAGCTCACCAGGATCCAACCGAGGTCCAGCAGCGGGTCGCCGATCGTCGTCATCTCCCAGTCGATGATCGCCGCGAGCTCGGCCGGCGCGCCGTGGCGGTACATGACGTTGGCGAACTGGTAGTCGCCGTGCATGATCCCCGGCGTCCAATGCTTCGGCTGGTGCGTGCGCAGCCACGCCGCGGCCTCGTCGAGTCCGGGCAGCTCGCGGCACTTGATGCGGTCGAGGAACGCGAGCCATCGGTCGACCTGGCGCTCGTGGAAGTTGTCGGGGCGCCCGAACCCCTGCAGCCCGCGCGCCTGCCAGTCGACGTTGCCGAGCAGCGCCGCACCACGCACGAGCTCGTAGGCGAGCCCCGGGCGGACCGCGAGGTCGCTGGCGAAGGGCTCGGCCCATCCACCGAGATCGGCCGGCGACCAGCCGTCGACCGCGTCCATCAGGTAGAACGGCATGCCGAGCAGGTCGGTGTCGTCCGACCCGGCGACGTACTCGGCGTGAGGGACGTCGGCACCCTCCAGCGCCTTCACGAGCCGGTGCTCGCGACGGATGCCATCGAGGCGGTCCGCCACCGCGCCGGCAGGCGGCTTGCGCATGACCATCGTGCGCCCACCGCGCTTCACGATCATGAGCTCGTTCTGCGATCCCCCGGAGAGCGCGTCCATCTCGGGGAGCTCACCGGCGCCGGCTACATCGTTGCGGTCCATCCACCGTGCGAACGCTTCGACGTCGAAGCTGGCGGCTGTCTCAGCCATGCGTCACTCCCGTTCGTTTCCCCGACGATCGATCTGACAGTATCGTCAAGGCCGCACGGCGCAGGAATCCACCACCGCCACCGTCGCCTTCCGCGACCGCCTTCCGCCACGCGTTCCGTCGCAGCACGGGCACGGCACCTGGAGGTTCGGCGAACGGCGAAGCGAGGCGGCGCCGTGAGCACGGCAGGCGAGCGCAAGCGAGCTCGAGGAGAACGGGAGCACGGCGATGGCATGGGACTTCGAGACCGATCCTGAGTACCAGGCGATGCTCGACTGGGCCGACGACTTCGTGCGTCGCGAGGTGGAGCCGCTCGACCTCGTGCTCGGAAACCCGTACGACAAGAGCAAGCCCCGCGTCATCGAGCTGATCAAGCCGCTGCAGCAGACCGTGCGCGAGCACCATCTGTGGGCCTGCCACCTCGGACCCGACCTCGGGGGGCCCGGCTACGGCCAGGTGAAGCTCGCGCTGCTCAACGAGATCCTGGGCCGCTCGTCGTGGGCGCCGACGATCTTCGGGTGTCAGGCACCCGATTCGGGCAACGCCGAGATCCTCGCCCACTACGGCACGCAGGCGCAGAAGGCGAAGTACCTCCAGCCGCTGCTCGACGGCGAGATCTCGTCGTGCTACTCGATGACCGAACCCCACGCCGGTGCCGACCCGACGCTGTTCACCACGCGCGCCGAGCTCGACGGTGACGAGTGGGTCATCAACGGCCACAAGTGGTTCTCGTCGAACGCGCGCTTTGCCGAGTTTCTCATCGTCATGGCGGTGAGCAACCCTGACGTCAGCGCCTACCAGGGCATGTCGATGTTCATCGTTCCGGCCGACACGCCAGGTGTGGACATCCTGCGCAACGTCGGCATCGGCACCGAGGCCGAGGAGGAGGGCTCGCACGCCTACATCCACTACGACAACGTGCGCGTACCCGCCGACCACGTCCTCGGCGGCGAGGGTCAGGCCTTCGCCATCGCCCAGACGCGCCTCGGTGGCGGGCGCATCCATCACGCGATGCGCACCATCGCCATCGTGCGTCAGGCGTTCGACTTGATGTGCGAACGCGCCCTCGCCCGCGAGACGCGCACCGGGCCGCTGGCCTCGCTGCAGATGACGCAGGAGCGCATCGCCGACAGCTGGATCGAGATCGAGCAGTTTCGCCTGCTCGTGCTGCGCACGGCGTGGCTCATCGACCGTCACAACGACTACCAGCGCGTGCGTAAGGACATCTCGGCGATCAAGGCGGCGATGCCGAAGGTGCTCTACGACGTGGTCCAGCGCTCGATGCACCTGCACGGTTCGCTCGGCATCTCGAACGAGATGCCGTTCTCCCGGTGGATGGTGTCGGCCGAGGCGCTCGCCCTGGCCGACGGCCCGACCGAGACCCACAAGGTGGTGGTCGCCCGCCAGGTGCTCAAGGAGTACCAACCCCACGACGGCCTGTTCCCCAATGGCCACTTGCCGACCCGTCGCGACGCGGCCCGGGCGAAGCTCGCCGACTTCCTCGAGCGCGAGGCCGCCGACCTGTAGCTGGCGCGCGTCGGTGCCGCCGTTTCCGGCGGGCTCGCTGCGCTCAGCCGTCCGTCGACGTGGTGCGCTGGCGGTGGGCCCTCGCCACGACCGCGGCCATGTTCTCGCGCAGCGTTTCGCTGCCGACCGCGGCGAAGCCGATCGCCAGGGACGTCTCGCGGTGGCGTCGGTGGGCGTCGTGCAGCGGGAGCCCACCGGTCTCGTCCCAGTCGCGACGCATGGCGGCGATCATCGCCGGGTTCTGCTCGGCGATCGCCGAGGCGAGCCCGAGGGCGAAGGGCAGCAGCTCGTCGTGGGGAACGACGTGGTTCGCCAACCCGATGCGCAGGGCGGTCGCGGCATCGACGAAGTTGCCCGTCATCGACATCTCGCGCGCCCTGGCCATGCCGACGCGGCGCGGCAGGTCGACGAGCACCGGCCCCGGGAACACGCCGACGCGCACGTGGGTGTCGGCGAAGGTGGCTCGGTCGGAGGCGACGATGAAGTCACAGGCGAGCGCGACCTCGAAACCGCCGGTGACGGCCGGTCCGTTCACGGCGGCGATGACCGGCACAGCCGACCTGGCGATGGCACCGATGAACGGCGGCAGCTCGGCGAGCTTGTCGGTGCCGAGGTTGCGCAGGTCGAGTCCGGCGCAGAACGCCGGGTCGGCCCCGGTGATCACGATGCAGCGGGCATCCTGCGCAGCATCCATCGCGTCCACCAGTGCGGTCGCCACCTCGACGTTCACCGCGTTGCGCGCCGCCGGACGGTTCAGCGTGACCACGGCGACGCTGTCGGCGCGGCGCTCGACCACGACCATCGGCTCGGCGGCCGAGCTCACGGCATGCCGCCGTCGACGGGGAGGATCGCGCCGGTCGTCCAGCTCGAGGCGTCGCTGGCGAAGTAGAGCGCAGCGCCGATCACCTCGTGAGGGTCGCCCGCGCGCTGCATCGCGTAGGTCTCCTTCATCCGGGCCGTGACGGCGTCGAGATCCCACGCCTCGCTGATGTCGGTGAGGAACGGGCCGGCCTGGATGCAGTTGACCCGCACCTTCGGGCCGAACGCGTGGGCGAACCCGATCGTCATCGCGTTGAGACCGGCCTTGGCCGCCGAGTAGGGGATGATCGTCGGGCCCGGTCGGGTGGCACCGCCACTCGAGACGTTGATGATCGAGCCGCCGTCGCCCGCGGCCATCTTCGTACCGATGTTCGCCATCAACCGGAACGGGCCCTTCAGATTCACGTCGAACACCTTGTCGTAGAGCGCCTCGCTGTGCCCGGCGAGGCTCTCGTACAGCGGCGACATGCCGGCGTTGTTCACCAGCACGTCGATGCGGCCGAACCGCTCGTACACGGCCTCGATCATCGTGTCGATCTGCTGCCAGTCGCCGACATGGCAGCCGATCGCCATCGCGTGGCGATCGGTGGTCCGCTCGATCTGCTCGGCGAGCGCGACGCAGTTCTCGAGTTTGCGGCTGGCGATGACGACGTGGGCACCGGCGGCGGCGAACGCCTGAACCATCTCCTTGCCCAGGCCCCGCGACCCGCCCGTGACGACGGCGACCTTGTCGGTGAGCAGGAACCGGTCGCACGGATCGGTGAGCTCTGGCACGGTCCCTCCGGCGGTGTGTCGGCACGATCTGACGTATGTGTCAACATCCTTTCATGGGTGATGCACAGCAACCGATTCGGGTGGGGCTCATCGGCGTGGGGTGGGGCTCGGTCGTGCAGACGCCGGCGTTCTCGATGGTGCCGCCCTTCGTCGTGTCGGCGTTGTGCTCGCGTCGGGCCGAGCGCGTCGCCGCCGCCGGCGAGAAGCTCGGCATCGCCGACGTGAGCACCGACTGGCGAGCGTTCGTCGAGCGGGACGACCTCGAAGTCATCTCCATCTGCACGCCAGTCGACCTCCACCACGAGCAGGCGATGGCGGCGATCGCTGCCGGCAAGCACGTGCTCGTCGAGAAGCCGGTGGGTCTCGATTCCGGGCAGACGGGCGAGATGGTCGCGGCCGCCCGGGAGGCCGGGGTCGCCAACGCGGTGTGCTTCGAGAACCGCTGGGATCCGGCGCGCCTCGCGATCTGGGATCTTGTGCGTAGCGGCCACCTCGGGGACCCGTACCTTGCGATGGCCCGCAGCGGCGCCGACTACTGGCACCCGTCCCGCGGTCTGCAGTCCGAATGGATGTACCGCAAGGACGACGGCGGCGGCTATCTGATGGGCATGGCCTCCCACGACATCGATTACACGTGCGCGTTGTTCGGCGAGCCCGAAGCGGTTTGCGCCGACGTGCGCACGAGCGTGCCGGCGCGCCAGCGCCCCGACGGTTCGACGCTCGCCGTGGACGCCGACGACACGTCCGTGCTGCTGCTGCGCATGCGAAACGGGATGACCGTGACGATCGCGACGACGGCGATCGCCCTCCAACGGAACTTCAAGGCGTTCGAGGCGTACGGGTCGCACGGGTCGGTGGCGGTCGAGGGGTCGTTGATGGGCGAGGACGATCCGGACATCCGCGTCGGCTCGGTCGAGCTGGACCAGGGAACCGTGCTGCCGGCAAGCTCCCGCCGCCCGGCGAGCGGCCTTGAGGCACCGAAGCGGCGCGCCGCCGGCGCAATCACCGCGCTCGCGCTGATGCTCGAGGAATGGCTCCCCGCGCTGCGCGGTGAGCCGACGTCGGCCCCGTCGCTGGCCGACGGCCATCGCGTCCAACGCGTCGTCGACGCCGCGCGGCGCAGCTCGAACGGGGAGGGCTGGGTTCAGCTCTGACGGCGCAGTGCGTCGGCCAGCACGCCGACGTCGTCGAGGCGCGGGCCGTCGTCCGCGAGCAGCATGTCGAAGTGGCTGGTGCGGCGGATCGAGTAGTCCCGTCGTTCGAGCGCGGCGTCGGCGGGTGCGCTCATCGCGCCAGGGACGCGCTCGGTGACGGGCGGACCTGACATCGGTTCAGCCTACGGGCCGATCACCGGGCCGCGCGAAATGGCAGAATCACGGTGACAAGCCCCGCCCACACCGTCCAGGAGCCCTTCCCATGTCGACGACCTACCGACCCGGCGCCCGCTTGTTCAGCGCCGTCTGTACCACCGAGATGATCGCGGTGAGGGTGCCGGCCGGCCCGGTGGACATCACCATCGGAGGGGTCGCCCCGGTGGCCAGCGCCGCCGAACGGAAGGCTGGCGGTGCCGTCCTCGACGGCCACGGGGGTGGGGCATCGATGGGGAAGCGCTACGTGGACGAGGCGGGCACCGTGGAGCTGTTGTGCACCAAAGCGGGCGATGGCCGGCCAGCGCTATCGGGCGAGTTGCTCGAGCTGAAGGAGGCCAAGGCCCTGCCGGCGAGCGACTGATCGGCAGGCTCCACCCCACCCGCCGGTTCGAGCGGTGCCTCGCCCCGTGGTTGCCCGAATCTGACGATCGCGTCAAACTGGGAGCGATGCACCTCTCATCGCTGGTCGAGATGATCGAGTCGGGCTTCGACGACCGCGAGCTGCTTGGCGACGCCGACCACCGGGTCACCGGCGGCGAGCTCGGACGGCTCGTGCGCCGCGGTGCGGCGGCGGTTGTCGGCGCGGGTGACGCCGTCGTGTATGTCGGCGAGAACCATGCCCTGCTCCCTGTGGCCCTCCTCGCGGCGGCGTGGGCGGGCATGCCGTTCGTGCCGGTCAACTACCGACTCGAAGATCACCACCTGAACGCCCTCGTTGCACGGCAGCCGAACGCCATCGTGCTCGCCGATCCGCACACGGCCCCCCGCCTCGAGGTGCCACACGTGCAGGTGTTGGACGACTGGCTCGCCGCCTTGCCCGCCGCGCAACCGGTGCTGGAGCCGCCGGTGGACGACGACGCCGTTGCCATCGTGCTCTACACGAGCGGCACGACCTCCGAGCCGAAGTCGGCGCTGCTCCGGCACCGTCACCTGATGGCGTACCTGCTCGGCGCGGTGGAGTTCGGTGGCGCCGGCGAAGACGAGGCCGTGCTCGTCTCCGTGCCGCCTTACCACGTTGCCGGCGTGGCGAACATGCTGTCGAACCTGTTCGCGGGGCGGCGACTCGTCTACCTGCGGTCGTTCGACGCTCCGAGCTGGCTCGCCACTGTGCGCAGCGAGCACATCAGCCACGCGATGGTCGTGCCGACCATGCTCGCCCGGATCGTCGATGCGCTGGGTGGTGCGGGTGCGGATGCGCCCTCGCTGCGCTCGCTCTCGTACGGCGGCGCGAAGGTGTCGGAGCGCGTGCTCCTGCGCGCATTGGCCTCGTTTCCCGACACCGGCTTCGTGAACGCCTACGGCCTCACGGAGACGGCCTCGACGATCGCCGTGCTCGGGCCGGACGACCATCGCGACGCCATCACCTCGCCGGACCCCGTCGTCCGACGCCGTCTCGCGTCGGCGGGTCGCGTGCTCCCGATGGTGGAGGTGGAGATCCGCGACGAGATCGACGAGCCCGTGCCCGTTGGATCGGTGGGCATGATCTACCTGCGGGGCGAGCAGATCTCGGGTGAGTACGCCACCGGCAGCCTGCTCGACGCCGACGGCTGGTTCTGCACGCGCGACCGGGGATGGGTCGACGCCGACGGTTACCTCTTCATCGAGGGTCGGTCCGACGACACCATCATCCGGGGTGGGGAGAACATCGCGCCGGCCGAGATCGAGGAGGTGCTCCTCGCGCACCCGGACGTGGCAGAGGCGTGCGTGGTGGGCGTGCCGGACGACCACTGGGGACATCGGATCGTGGCGGCCGTCGTGGTGCGCGTCGGCGCGACCGTTGCGGAGCAGGAACTGCAAGAGGCCGTCCGCCGTGAGCTCCGCAGCTCGAAGACACCCGATGCGGTGTTCTTCCGCCAGTCGCTTCCACACACGGAGACGGGCAAGTTGCTCCGCCGCGTCGTACTGCAGGACATGTTACGTGCCGAACCCGCTGACTGAGCTCGAACAGGACGGGCTCAGGCCGCCAGGCCGGACTTCTCGAGACTGTGGACGCCGCAGGCGGAGCCGAGGCCGATCACATGGGCGAGACCGACCTTGGCCCTTCGATCTGGCGAGGGCCGGCCTCGCGGCGAACGTGCTGGCAGACCTCCCAGACGTTGGCGATACCGGTCGCCGAGATCGGATGACCCTTGGACTCGAGGCCACCAGAGACGTTGACCGGCAACGAACCGGTGCGCCAGGTCGCCCCCGACTCGAAGAAATCGATCGCCCCGCCGGCTTCGCACAACATCAGGTTGTCGTAGTGCCCGAGCTCGGCGGTGGCGAAGCAGTCGTGCAACTCAACGAGGCCGAGGTCGTTCGGCCCGAGGCCGGCCTGCTTGTAGGCCGGCTCGGCTGTCGCGGGTGGGAGGTTGGCGAGGCGGCTCGTG
>JAYVMH010000047.1:0-4426 GCA_043759015.1 Actinomycetota bacterium | reverse complement strand
AGACGTCGTTGGCGAGCTTGATCAGGTTGTCGGTCGTCTTGCCCATCGCGCTGACGACGACGACGACGTCGTTGCCGTGTCGCTTGGTGAACGCGATGTGCTCGGCAACGGCGCGGATTCGGTCGGGGTCGGCAACGGAGGTACCGCCGTACTTCTGCACAATCAGGGCCACGGTCGGGAAAGGCTATCGGGCCGTGGCGCGTCGAGGCATGGGGATAACGTCGAGGGGTGCTGCAGCGGGTCCTCGACGAGTCCTACCACGAGGACGTGCGGCGACGTGTCTCGTTGCTGACCACCGCGCGGATGTGCGCGAACGCGTGCTTTCGGTTCGCGCCGCCGTTCCTGGCCACCATCGCCGCCGGCCAGCGTGTTTCGCTCGACCGCATGGGTGTGGCGTTGGCGATCAGCGAACTGTCGGGGTTGGCCTCGCCGCTCACCGGCCGGCTCGCGGACCGTCTGCATCGCCGCACGGCCATGGTCGTCGGCCTCGGCGGCGTCGGGGTCGGTGCGCTGCTCGCCGCGGCGAGCAACCACATTACGTTCTTCACGCTGGCGATCATCGTCATCGCCCAGAGCAAGGTGATGTTCGATCTCGCGCTTGGCGCGTGGGTGTCGGATCGAGTGCCGTTCGACCGCAGGGGCCGGGTGATCGGCATCACGGAGACGTCGTGGGCGCTCGGCCTGTTGGTGGGCGTCACCACGATGGGTCTCGTCACCGCCGCCACGAGCTGGCGGGTCGGCTACGTGGTGGGTGCCACGGCGGTGTTGTTGCTGGCGACGTTCGTGGCGCGCACCCTGCCCGACGACCCGGCCGGCCAGTCGCACGCAGAGCGGAAGGCCGCGGTCGGTTCGATCAGTCGCAAGGGATGGGTCGTCGCCGTCGGCATGTTCTGTCTGATGGCGGCGAGTCAGACGGTCTTCATCACGTTCGGAAGCTGGTTGAAGGACCACTTCGGCATGAGCAACACCGGCGTCTCGATCGTCGCCTTCGGGCTCGGGTTCGGCGAGCTGCTCGCCTCGCTCTCTGCGGCGCGCTTCAGCGATCGATGGGGCAAGGAGCGCGCCGCCGGCCGCGGCGCAGGTGTGATGATTCCTGCTGCGCTGGTGCTGGCCACGTTCCATTCGCATCTGTGGATCGGCCTCCCGATGCTGATCGTCGCGATCTCCGCGTTCGAGTTCGCCATCGTTTGCGCGATTCCGCTGGCCACCGAGATCATCCCGGGCTCACCCGCGCGGGGCATGGCCGTGATGTTCCTCGTCGGCACGCTCGGCCGAGCCACGGCGAGCATTCCTGCCACCCGCCTCTACGTGCGCCACGGCATGGCGTGGCCGGCCGCGATGTGCGCCTGCCTCGCCGCGGGCACGGTCGTCGCCATGTGGCGCGCCCACCGCCTGCCCCACTGACCCAGGCCCGACGGGGTCAGCGCCCGCCCCGCAGTCCGGGTTTCGCGCCCGAGTTGACAGGCCCGAGTTGACAGGCCCGAGTTGATGGGCCCGAGTTGATGGGCCCGAGTTGATGGGAGGGTCAGCGGTAGCCGTTGGTGATGGGAAGGCGGCGGTCCTTGCCGAACGCCTTGGCGCTCACCTTCACCCCGGGCGGGCATTGGCGGCGCTTGTACTCGTTGATGTCGACGAGCTGTGTGATCCGGCGGACGATCGCCTCGTCGTGACCGAGCTCGACGATCTCGCCGGCTGTCCGGTCGTCCTCCACGTAGAGCCGCAGGATCGGGTCGAGCACTTCGTAGGGCGGCAGGCTCTGGTCGTCACGCTGGTCCGGCCGCAGCTCGGCCGACGGCGGCTTGGTGAGCACGCTCTCGTTGATGACGGTGCGCCCCGCTCTCGCGTTGACGAAGCGGCACAGGTCGTAGACACGGGTCTTGAGGACGTCCTTGATGACCGCATACCCGCCGACAGAGTCGCCGTAGATCGTGAAGTAGCCGACGGCCACTTCGCTCTTGTTGCCCGTGGTCAGCACCATCCAGCCGAACTTGTTGGACAGCGCCATCAGCGTGATGCCGCGGAGGCGGCTCTGCATATTCTCCTCGGTGAGGTCGGGTGCCCGACCCTCGAACGACGGCGCGAGCATCTCGTTGTAGGCCACGAACCCGGGCTCGATCGGGACCGTGCGGAAGTCGATGCCCAGCCGATCGGCCAGATCCTGTGCATCCGTACGCGACCCTTCGCTGGAGTACCTCGACGGCATCGACACGCCGTGCACCTGATCGGCCCCGAGCGCGTCGACCGCGACGCAGGCGACGAGCGTGGAATCGATGCCGCCGGAGAGTCCGATGACGACGTCGGTGAAACCGTTCTTGCGGACGTAGTCCCGCGTACCGATCACGAGCGCCTCGTACAGCTCGGCATCCGGGGAGGGTTGCGCCGCGATCCGTTCCGCCGCCGGTTCGTCGTGCGCCATCGGCTGCTCGCTGATGGTGACGAGCTGCATCTGCTCCTCCGTGCGCCGACCGCGAGGATCGAGGAGACGCTTGCGGTACACCGGTTCGATCGTCACGTCGGTGATCAGGAGCTCTTCTTCGAAGAGCGCGGCGCGAGCCACCAAGTTCCCGTCGGCGTCGAACACCATGCTGCCCCCGTCGAAGACGAGCTCGTCCTGACCGCACACCTGGTTGACGTAGGCGAGCGCGCAGCTCGCATCCGCAGCGCGGGTTGCGAGCATGCGCTCGCGGGTACCCGACTTGCCGGCATGGAACGGCGAACCGTTGATGTTGATGTTCAGCTCCGCCCCACCGGCAGCCTGTTCGGCCAACGGGCCAGTGGGGCTCCAGACGTCCTCGCAGATGCTGATGCCCACCTTCACACCGCCGATGACGTACAACTCGTACGGGTCGTTCTCGTCGCCGGCGGTGAAGTAGCGGGCCTCGTCGAACACGGCGTAGTTCGGAAGCAGACGCTTGCGGTACGTGCCGAACACCATGCCGCCCGCGCACACAGCGGCGGCGTTGTAGAGGTCGCGGTCGGAGGCGACGTAGCCGACCACGGCGACACAGCGCCGCGTGAACGCGGCCACCTTGTCCAGCGCGGCGAGGTTGTCGGCCACGAAGCCGGGCTTGAGCACCAGATCTTCCGGGGGGTAGCCGGTGATCGCCAGCTCGGGGAACGCGACGAGGTCGCACCCCGCGTCGTCCGCGCGGTCGTAGGCCGCGCAGATCTTGGCGACGTTGCCTTCCAGATCGCCGACGGTGGGGTTGATCTGGGCCAGTGCGATGCGCAGCCGTGTCACAAGCGAAAGGCTACCGACCTGGTCAGCACCCGGCGTCGCCCGGCAGGCCCTGGATCACCGCCAACTGGTACGTGACGCCGGCGTCGGAGAAGAACGTCAACTGGTTGGCGGTCGTGAACAGCGTGCCCACCTTGGCGGCGTCGATGGTCGTGCACGAGGTCATGTCCTTCGGCACCGCGTCCGCGAGCGCGATGCCCGTGTCGGCCGGCCAGGGCACCACGGTCGGCTTCGGCTCCTGCGGGTACTGGCCGGTGTCGACCGGCCGGGCCTGGAGCCGGTAGCGCGTGGCCACGAACGGTACTTGCGCGCCGAGGTGATCGGCGCCCGCGGCAGTGGCGAGATCGCTCATTGCGGCGACGAACTTCGACAGGCGTTCACGGTCGGGCGTGGTGCCGATGCCGGTGATGTCGAGCGCGTTGGCACGGTGCACGAAGCTGGTGCCGTTGGCGTGGATCTCTACGACCGTGTCGGACGCATCCGCCACGCCCACACCTTCCGGCAGGTGGTAGTCGGGCGGCGGGGCCAGCAGCCCAGCGGCCTGTGCGGCCCGCAGCACCGCACCGACACCTATCGGGTCGATCGTGCGGACGTTCAGCGCGGGCAGCAACGGCCCGGGATAGATGGCCGGAACGGCGGTCGACACGATCGCCCTCCCGTCGCCGGCGATGAGCAGCGACAGCGTGCGCACGAACGCCATCTCCGGTGTCACCAGGCCGCCCTCGTAGCCGATGCGCAGGACGACGTCGGCGGCGCCGGTGGGACGGCCGACCGTCGAGGGTGGAACTGTGTCGAGCGGCGTTGTCGACGGCGGAGCTGTGTCGAGCGGCGTTGTCGAGGGGTCGCCGCAGGCGGCGAGCACCGCGGCGAGTGCAGGGGTGGCGAGGACTGCAGCGAGGAAGGACCGTCGGTTCATGTGCCGTTCGACGCCGTTCACGATGGTTCGGTTCCCCTGGTGATCAGCGCGCTGTGCTGTTCCACGACCGCTTCGTAGAGCGCTCCCGGTGCCTCCACGACGTTGTGGAGGTGGCCGAACAGCTCCAGGTTGATCGCGCCGATCAGCGCTGCCCACGCGTTCAGGCCGACGACGAGCGACGAGTCGGGCACGTCAGCCGACAACGTATCGCGCAGCAGCGCCGCGTCGCGTCGGATCGCCTTCGGCACGACGGCGTCGTGATGAACGCCATC
>JAYVMH010000046.1:0-4435 GCA_043759015.1 Actinomycetota bacterium | reverse complement strand
TCACGATGACGGTCGACCTGCGAAACACCGACGAGCCGACGTTGCAGCACGCCGAAGCGCGTTTCGCCGCGCTCTGCGCGGAGCTCGTCGCGAGCGAGGGCGTCACCATCGACCGGCGAACGTTGGCGCGCTTCGAGCCCGTGGTGTTCACCGCCGACAGCATCGACCTCGTGGAGGAGACGGCGCGTCGGTTGGGCCACACGACCATGCGCATGCCGAGCGGCGCCGGTCACGACGCGCAGATGCTGGCGCGAGTGTGTCCGACCGCGATGGTCTTCGTGCCGAGCGTCGACGGGTTGTCGCACAACATCGCCGAGTACACGCGGCCCCTCGACATCGCAGCCGGGGCTGATGTGCTCCTTCACGTGGTTCTCGGCGCGGCCGGCCCGGTGTGACACTGATGCCGGCGCAGTTTGATCTCGTCACGTTCAACACCGCTGCACCTGACGACACGGCCTTGTTCTGGCGGTCGGCACTGGCCCTCGTCGAGACCGAGCGAGAGGACGACGATCGATGGATCGTGCTCAGCGACGCAGCGGGCCGGCGGCGAATCGGCCTGCAGCGCGGCGGGGCGGAGGCCGGCGACGCGCACCTCGACGTGGTGTGTGCGATGGACGAGTTCGACGACGAGACCGCCCGACTGATTGGGCTGGGCGCACGTGTCATCGTCGGGCCGCGCACCCTGCACTACGGCCGCATCGTCAACTTGGCCGACCCGGACGGTCATCCGTTCGACCTGTGCGCCTATCGCTGACCGAGACACGACGAGAAGGGGCACCGGCCGAGCCGGTGCCCCTTCCTGAGGTGCGGTCACCTGGTGCTCGTCTCGATTCGAGACGTGCCGATCAGAGGTGGATCGACTTGTCCAGGAACTGGTTGGTGACGATGTCGGACGACTTCAGACCGGCCTTGGGGGCCGTACCCTTCGCGGAGTACACCGGAATCGCCTTCGCGATCAGGTCGGTGACGCGGGTGTCGTCGAAGCTGCCCATGACGCCATCGGTGCCGTTGGCCACGAGGCCGTCCTTCTTGATGGTGGCAACGCCGTAATCGGCCTGTCCCTGGCTGTACGCCCACCCGAAGTCCTTACCGAACTGGTTGACGGCATCGAGGATGATGTCGTTGCCGTTCTTCGGGCTGTTCATGTAGTCGACGCTGGCCTGCTGGATCAGCGGAACCAGCTTCTTGAAGCAGTCGGCGTACTTGGTGATATTCGCCGGACGGGTGGCGATGGACTCGGCGTAGTTCTTCCAGCCGATGTCGTTGATGTACTGGTACGACACCTTCTTGCCCCACAGAAGCTTGCCGTTGGCGTCCTTCAGGTCGCTCTCGTAGGCGAACGGCTCTGCCGAGCCGAAGCCCTGCTGCGCCGACTTGCCGTTGTCGGCGATGAACAGCGACGGGTCGCCCTGGTACGAGCCGTCGACCTGATCCTTGGAGAGGACGCCGGTGGCGGTGAGGAAGTCCATGTAGGCGGCGCCACCGAAATAGCGGACCTTGACCTTCTTCGTGCCGAGATCGGCGATGCCCTTCACGTCCGCGTAGGTGCCCGGATCCCACATGATCATCTGCGGGTTCTTCTCGTAGCCGGACTCGATGGCCACGGTGGGCGTCTCGGTGCCGGAGAACTGGATGGCCTCGTCGGTGTAGACGTAGCCGAGCAGCAGCGTGTCCGGGTTGTCGTAGAGGAGCTTGGTGACGGGGTCGAAGTGCTGCGCGGCGCCGCCCGAGTGGACGGAGACGGTGACGCCGGTGTCGTTGCCCTTGCCGTCCACGAGCGGGCCCGTGACGACGGCCTTGCTCTTGTCGACGGTGTAGCCCTTGCCGATGAGCTGGTACAGGAAGCCGTGCTCGGCCTCCGGCATCCAGTCGGTCTGGATGCCGACGTTGTCCGGGCACACGCCCTTCAACGACACAGCGCCGCCTCCCGCGGCAGTGGTGGAGGCACCGGATGTGTCGGACGTGGCCGTGGTGGTAACGGGCGCACTGGTCGGGGCTGCGGTGGTCGCCGAGTTGGACGAGCTGCCGCACGCGGCGACGAGCAGACCTGCGGCAATCGAGGCGAGCAGCGGGGCGCTGCGACGGTGTTGCATTGGAACTCCTTGGTGGTTGATGTTCACGCTGGATAGGGAGATTGCGGGAATCTCGGGTGGATGGGGATCAGGATCGGCGTGTGGCTTCGTGCCAGTGGCCGACGACGAGCTTGCCGAGGGTGTTGAAGGCGAAGAACACGGCGATGCCGAACGCCGCAGCGATCAGCAGACCGCCGTACATCGCTGGGTAGCGGAGCTTTTGGCGGAACTCTTCCATGACGATGCCGATGCCGGGCTTTTGACCTTCGCGGAAGAACTGCTCGCCGACGATCGCCCCGATGACGGACAAACCGGCACTGATGCGGAAGCCGGTGAAGATCGACGGCATGGCAGCAGGGAACTGTAGCTTGGTGAGTCGAGTGAACGTCGAGGCGTTGCGCAACGTGAACAAGTCGTGTTGCGAGGCGTCGACCGAGGTGAGCCCGAAGAGCGTGTTCGTCACCACGGGGAAGATGGAGATCATCACGCACACGTAGATGCGCGAGGCCATCCCACCACCGAAGATCGAGTAGATGATCGGCACGATGGCCAGCACCGGCGTGGCTTGTAGGGCCACCAAGTACGGGTAGATCGACCGCTCGGCCCACACCGCCTGCGCCATGATCACGGCGAGCGTCATCCCGATGAGGACCGTGATGCCGAGGCCCACGAACGCGGCGTACATCGTCCAGCCGAGGCCGCCGACGAGCTGTCGACGCACACCGCCCTGCCCGAAGGAGATGTGCAGGACGGTCGCTGGCGAGGGGAGCAGCGCGGGCCGCTTGTCCAGCATGTGCTTCATGCCCCAACGGTGCATGAACTCCCAGAAGGCGATGAACAGCACGAGCACGACCGCGGGGCCGACGAAGGACACCACACGTGCCTTCATCGATGTGGTCGACGGCGGGGGTGGTGCAGCGTCGAGGGCGAGCTCGAGCTCCGGTGCCGTCTCGTGGACCAGCTTGTCGGCATCGTGGTGAATCGCGCCCTCGGCGGCGCTGAACCGGGCGGTGTCCTCGTAGCGCGTCATGCGTGTGCACCTCGTAGTTCGTGGGAGATCGCGCCGGCGAGGCGGGCGAACTCTGGTTGGAACCGCAGGTCGGGGAGGCGGGGGTAGTCGAACGGGATGTTGAACTCCGCGACGATGCGACCGGGGCGTGCGCTCATCACCAGCACCCGTGTCGACAGGAACACGGCTTCGTAGATGGAGTGCGTGATGAACAGACCGGCGAACCTCTGCCGGCCGAACAGGCCGATGACCTCGTCGTTCAGTCGTTCGCGGGTGATCTCGTCGACGGCACCGAACGGCTCGTCGAACAGGAACACCTTGGGGTCGAGCACCAGTGTGCGGGCCAGCGAGGCACGCATCTTCATCCCGCCCGACAGCTGCTTGGGGTACTTGCTCTCGAACCCGGCGAGGCCGACGGTCTTGATGGTCTCCGAGGCACGGCGCGACCGCTCGGCCTTGTCCATGCCCTGCAACTCGGCCAGCAGCTCCACGTTGCGCTGCACCGTGCGCCACTGCAGCAGGGTGGCGTCCTGGAACACGTACCCCAGGGTGCTGCGGTCCACGTGCACCTTGCCGGTCGTGGGCGGGTTGAGGCCCGAGGCGATCCTCAACAGCGTGCTCTTGCCGCAGCCCGAAGGACCGACCACGGTGACGAACTCGCCCGGGTGCACGTCGAACGTGGTTTCACTCAGGGCATGAGTTCCGTCGGGGTACACCATCGAGGCCCCCCTGAAACTCAGTGCCGGGGCGGACACTGGGTTTGTCATCGCGCCAACCATAGTGGGCGCGACTGTCGGGCTCTGCGGCTGGCCGGCCATCAGTGCATCACCATTCCACCGCTCACGTTCATTGCCTGTCCGGTGCAGTAACCCGCCTCGTCAGATGCCAGGAACACTGCCATGTCGGCCACGTCGTCGGGCTCGGCGCAACGACCGAGCGGCGAGGCGGCCGACCACTTCGCGACCATTTCCGGCGTGCGGGTCGCCGCGCCCATCTCCGTGAGCACGTATCCGGGGCAGATGCAGTTGGCGCGGATGCCGTGCGGGCCGAGCTCCATCGCCGTCACCCGGGTGAGACCGATGACGGCCGCCTTCGACGCGGCGTAGTGAGCCTGGTTCGGCGACCCGATCTTGCCACCCATGCTGGCCATGTTGATGATGCAGCCCGAGCCGGAGGCGATCATCGCTCGCGCAGCGACTTGGGTCGTGAGCAGCATGGCCCGAACGTTCACGTCGAACGTGAGGTCCCAGTCCTCGACGGTGATGTCGAGCAACGGCGCAATGCGCAGGATGCCGGCGTTGTTCACGAGGAGATCGATGCCCCCGAGCCAATCGATCGCACCCTGCATCGCGGC
>JAYVMH010000045.1:0-9834 GCA_043759015.1 Actinomycetota bacterium | reverse complement strand
GAACGGCTTCGGCAGCGATCGCGTCGGCGAAGGGCAGGTGGGCGGCGTCGCCGACGTTCTGCTTCATGCAGCCGATGGCCGCTTTCGGTCCCGACGCGAGCTCGGCCGACCAGGCCCGCCAGGCCGACGGGAAGTCGGCGTCGTCGACGACGCGGTCGACCAACCCGAGCGAGAGCGCCTCTGCGGCGTCGACGGTGCGGTTGCTGACGAGCAGCTCGAGCGCCCTCGACGGCCCGACGCGCTGCGCGAGCAGCCACGCACCGCCGAAGTCTCCCGAGAACGCCAACCGGGCCCACCCACCGACGACCTTCGCGGACGACGCGGCGATCCGGAAGTCGCACGCCAGCGCGATCGACAGCCCGGCACCGACGGCGGCGCCGTTGAGCGCGGCGATCGTCAGGATCGGTGCCTCGTGCAGCACCACGGACAGCCGGCCGTTGGCGGTGAGGTTGGCGACCCGTTCCTCTGGCGTCGGGCGCGAGCCGTCCGGCCGACGACCGCTGCCATCGCGCACGTCGCCCCCTGCGCAGAACGCCGACCCCTCGCCGGTGACCACGACGCAACCGACGTCGGGATCCGCGGCGAACGACTCGACCGCGGCGATCATGGCGCCGTACATCTCGTCGTGCAGAGCGTTGCGCCGCTCCGGCCGGTTGAACGTGAGCACGCCGACGCGGTCGACGACCTCGATCCGGACCGTGTCCGTCGCCGTCGGGATAACTCGATGCACCCGAAAACAGTAGAGTCTTTTCGATGGTGGCGCGAGCGGCGGCGAAGAAGGCGCACGAGGTCGTGGCCGACCAGATCCGCAACCGGATCGTGCACGGCGAGCTCGTCGAAGGGCGGCGCCTGCCGCCGGAGGACGAACTGACGGAGGAGTTCGGCGTCGCTCGAACCACGTTGCGCGAGGCGCTGCGCGTGCTCGAGTCACAGGGTCTCATCGCCATCCGGCGCGGCCGCAGCGGCGGCCCCGTCGTCACGCATCCGAACCTCGAGCCGATCGCCACCGCACTCGCCGTGACCCTCCAGCTGCAGCAGACCACGGTGGGCGACCTCGACGCCGCACGCCGCATGATCGAGCCCCAGATCGCCGGCCAGCTGGCCCGCAGCCGGGACCAGCGGGCGATCGCCGCCATCGAAGCGGCGGTCGACCTCGCCGCCGAGGCGGCCGAGCGCAACGACGGCGCCGCCTTCGGCCTGGCCGCCGCCCGCGTCCACGAGACGCTGGTCGAGCAGTCCGGCAACAAGACGCTCGCCACCCTGTCGAAGATGCTTCAGGGCATGGTGGAGGCGTACTACTCGTCGACGATGGACACGATCGATCCTGCGCTGCTGCGGCGTGCGGTGCGGTCCTACCGCAAGTTCCTCGGCCTGCTGCGCGACGGCGACGAGGCGGCCGCGGTGGCCCACTGGCAGGCGACGATGAAGTACACGCTCAGCGGCCACGACCCCGAGGAGCCGGTGCGCCTCGGGGCCGGCAACTGACCCGACCCGCCCGCCGCTACTTCGGCTCTCGAGGCAGGCCGAGCACGCGCTCGCCGAGGAGGTTGCGCTGGATCTCGTGGGTGCCGCCGGCGATGCGGGCCTGGCGGGTGGCGTTCACATCGTGGCTCACGATGTCGCCGTCGCGATCGCTCGGATCCCACGCCTGCCCCGCGGGGCCGGCGATGTCGGCGACGATCTCCGAGCAGTGCTGCTCTAGCGTGCCGGCGGCGAGCTTCATCATCGAGCCGGCGGCCGGGTTCCCACCTGCGAGCTGGCCCCCGATGAACCGGTCGCGCACCCACTCGAGCACCCGCTCGGCCGTGACGACACGGGCGATGCGCTGGCGCGTCGCCGAGTCGTCCGACAGCCCGGCAGCGAGCGCCGCCTTGATGACCTGACGCTGCCGGCGCCCACCGCCCGATCCGCCCATGTACCCCGATCGCTCACCGCCGAGCGTGCCCTGCGAGACGCCCCACCCGCGGTTGACCTCGCCGATCACGGCGTCGGCTGGCAGCCGCACGCCTTCCAGGAACACCTCGTTGAAGTGACGGCCGCCGGCGATGTCGACCAGCGGGCGCACCGAGACCCCGGGCGCGTGCATCGCCAGCACGAACATCGTGATGCCGACGTGGGGTTTCGGCGCGGCCGGGTCGGTGCGGGCGAGCAGGAGGCCGAAGTGGGCGTTGGCGGCGTACGACGACCACACCTTCTGCCCGTCGATCACCCACTCGTCGCCGTCGCGCACCGCGCGGCACCGGAGCGACACGAGGTCGGAGCCGGCGTCGGGCTCGGAGAACAGCTGGCACCACTGCTCGTCGGCCTGTACGAGCGGCGGGAGGAGGCGCTCCTTCTGGGCCTGCGACCCCGACGCCATCAGCGTCGCTGCCGCGAGGTGCATGCCGATGCCGAGCGGACGGAGCGAAGGCGCGTCATAACGGCGCAGCTCCTCCTCGACGACCTTCTCGTGGGCGTGCGTGAGCCCGCGGCCGCCGTACTCGACCGGCAGGTGCACCCCGGACAGCCCCGCCCCCGCGAGCGCGCGCTGCAGCTCGCGGGCGCCATCGACGAGCGCGTCGTGGCCGTCGGGCGTGCGCGAGATCGTGTCCTCGCGCTCGTCGTCGGCCTCGGGGTCGCGGAGCGCGTAACGCCCGTCGAGGAAGGAGACCACTTCGGCCCGGAACGCGTCGAGCCCGATCATCGCCGTCCGACCTTCGCGTCGCTCCTCCGCGTCATGCAGACAAAATAGGTGAAGATTTCCAGGAGCGGCAACCCCCAGGTCAAAAGCGGCCGGTCGAGGCACCCGAAGATATAGGTTACTATTTTACCATGGACAGCCCGTGGGACCGACGGCTCGGTTTCTGGTGGATCGCCGAGGACGAGCCCGACCGACCGGCGATCGTCGAGAGCCCGGACGGCCCCCGCACCTACGGCGAGCTCGCGGGCGACGCCCATCAGCTGGTGCACCTCTTCCGGTCGCTCGGCGTCGACAGCGGCGATGCGGTCGGCGTGCTCGCCGACAACGGCAACACCCTCATCGAGGTGTCGCTCGCCTGCCAGGAGTCCGGCCTCCACTTCATCCCGCTCAACGCGCACCTCACCGCCCATGAGCTGGCGGAGATCATGGTGCACTCGGCGGCGAGAGTCCTGGTGATCGGTGAGCGGTTCGCGCCGCTACTGGAGGACCTCGACACCGCCACGCCGAACCTCCGCGTGCTGGTCGTTGGCACCATCCCCGGCACTCCGTCGCTGGCCAAAGCGCGCGTCGCCTTCCCCCGCATGGCCCCCGACGACCGTCGCCCTGGCGGCCTGTTCGTGTACACATCAGGCACCACAGGCAAGCCGAAGGGCATCCGGCGCCCGATCCCCGATGGCGATGTCGGGCAGGTCGCCAACGACGGCGCGGTGTTCGCGCGTGCCTTCGACTTCCGGCCGTTCGACGGGCCGATGCTCGTGTCGACGGGGATGTTCCACGGTGGCTCGCACAGCTACTACATGGGCGGCCTGCACGTCGGCCAAGGGCTCGTGATCATGGCGAAATTCGACCCGCAGGAGACACTGCGCCTCATCGAGCGGCACCACGTTCGCACCGGGTACATGGTGCCCACCCAGTTCCACCGCCTGCTCCGCCTGCCCGACGAGGTGAGGGCGCGCTACGACGTGTCGAGCCTGCACGCCATCGTCCATTCGGCGGCGCCGTGCCCGCGCCCGGTGAAGGAGCAGATGATGGCCTGGTGGGGTCCGGTCGTCTGGGAGACCTACGGCGGAATGGAGGGCGCGGCCACGATCGCCAAGCCCAATCGGTGGCTCGAGAAGCCAGGCACCGTCGGGCGGGCCGTGCGCGGCGTGCGACTGTTCATCCTCGACGACGACGGGAACGAGCTCGGTGCGGGGCAGGTCGGCAACATCTACATGGAGAACGGAGTCGGGTTCTCGTACCACGACGACCCGGACCAGACGCAGACGGCGTACAAGGGCAAGCGGTTCAGCCTCGGCGACATCGGCCACCTGGACGACGACGGCTACCTCTTCATCTCCGATCGCGCCAAAGACATGATCATCACCGGCGGCACCAACGTGTACCCGGCCGAGATCGAGGCCACGCTGCTCACCCATCCGAACGTGCACGATGCCGCCGTGATCGGCGTGCCGGACCCGGACTGGGGTGAGTCCATCGTGGCGATCGTCCAGCCCAATGCGGGCGTCGAAGGATCAGCCGATCTGATCGCTGAGCTCACGACCTTCGCGAAGGCGCGCCTCGCGAGCTACAAGGTGCCCCGCTCGTGGGAGTTTCGCAGCGACCTCCCGCGCACCGAGGCAGGCAAGCTGTACAAGCGCAAGATCCGCGACGAGTACGTCGCCGCGGCCTCCACGGAAGGCAAGCCATGAGCGATTCCGGAAGCACCGCCAGGGCCCACGAGGCGTTCAAGGTCGACGACGAGCTGGAGAAGGAGTTCCAGAAGGCGCTCGAACACGAGCTCACCGACGAGGACATCGAGAAGGCCAAGCTGCTGCTCGGCATCGACACGGCCAGCAGGCACCGCGAGCTCAACTCCGTCGCCACCCCCGACGCGCTGCGGAACTGGGCGCTCGGCGTCGGTGACGACAACCCGCTCTTCGCCGACGAGGACTACGGCTGCGACACTCGGTGGGGCTCGCAGATCGGCCACGGCACCCAGATCGGCCACATCAAGACGCCGATGCTCGGCGACCCGATCCCCGACGAGATCAAGGCTCAGACCAAGAGCATGTTCCGCGGCGTGCACGTGTTCGTGTCGGGCGGCACGTGGGACTGGTTCCGGCCACTGCGGCCGGGCGACAGGGTTTTCAGCTTCGCCGGTGAGGAGAGCCTGAACGTCAAGCAGTCTGAGTTCGCCGGCCGGTCGGTGATCGCGGTCCGTCGCGACGTGGCGCTCAACCAGTTCGGCGAGGTGCTCGGCGTCTACCGGATCCTGCGTGTGCTCACCGAGCGCAAGCAGTCGCGCTCGAAGGGGAAGTACGCGGCGATCGAAGCGGCGCACTACACCGACGAGGACTACGAGAGGATCGACGCCGTCTACGCCCAGGAAGGCCCGCTCGGCGCCGACAAGCGGTACTGGGAGGACGTCACGGTGGGTGACGAGCTGAAGCCGATGGTCAAAGGGCCGACCACGATCACCGAGATGATTGCCTTCCATGCCGGTGGCTACGGCTTCGTGCCGTACGGCCTGCGCTCGTCGCGCATCGGCTACCAGAACCGCAAGCGGATCGCGCCGTTCTACGTAAAGAACGCCCAGGGCGTGTACGACGTCGCCCAGCGCCTCCACTGGGACTCGGACTGGGCCAAGGCGATCGGCAACCCGATGGCCTACGACTACGGGGTGCAGCGCCAGTGCTGGTTCTACCACCACGTGTCGGACTGGGCCGGGAACGACGCCTGCATCGTGAAGATGGAGGACTCGATCCGGAAGTTCAACTACATGGGCGACGTGCAGTTCCTCTCGGGCAAGGTCGTCGCCAAGCGGGACGAGGACGGCCAGAGGGTCGTCGACCTCGAGCTGCACATGGTCAACCAGCGCGACACGGAGACGGCGTACGGATCGGCCACTGTCGCCCTGCCGTCGCGAGAGCTCGGCCTGCCCCTGTACCCCAAGGTTCCGGTGGAGCTCGAGCGCCAGGCCGCCCATATGTTCGCCCGCCACACCGAGCTCACCGGCCAGAAGCGCCGCAGCGGTCGCTGACCCCCGAACGCCCCGACACCGACGATGAGCCTTGCCGGCGACCGCGCCGCGCTGCGCGAGCGTTGGTACCGGGAGGGCTTCTTCGGCCGGGAGACGATCGCCGATCACCTCCGTGCAGGCGCCGAGACGTTCCCCGACGCGGCGATGCACTTCGTCGGCGGGCCGACGCCGGTGTCGATCGCGCTCGACGACATGTACCGGCGCAGCCTGCGTCTCGCCGGTGGGCTCGCCGAGCTGGGGGTCGGTCCGGCGGATGCGATCGCCATCTGGGTCCCCAACTGGCTCGAGGGCGCGCTCACGTACCAGGCGGCGCTCATGCTCGGCGCCACGGTGGTGCCCATCATCCACATCTACGGCCCGAGGGAGGTCGGGTTCATCCTGCGCCAGTCGAAGGCGCGGGTGCTCGTGATGCCCGACCGGTGGCGCAACATCGACTACGGCGAGCGCTTCTCGGCGATCGGCGTCCTGCCCGACCTAGAGCATGTGGTGCTCGTCGGCGACCACGGCCCGGCGGGCGCCACCCCCTGGAGCCGGTTGGCCGGGCACGACGCCCCTTCTTCGTTGCCGGTAACCGACCCCGACGACGTGTGCCTGTTGATCTACACCTCGGGGACGACGGCCGAGCCGAAGGGCGTACAGCACACCACGAACACTCTGGTGGCCGAGATCCGCTCGACGGCGGCCGCCCTCGGCGATCGGGGCGGTGTGAACCTCGCCGCCTTCCCGGCCGGTCACATCGCCGGCGTGCTCGGCCTGCTGCGCGCGTTCCTGCTCGGCGCGTCGTCGGTGCTGATGGACCAGTGGGATCCGGCGCTCGCCGCCCGTCTCGTGCAGGAGCACCACGTCACCACGACCGCCGGTGCCCCGTTCTTCCTCGCGTCGCTGATGGACGAGGCCGAGCGACAGGGCACCGACCTCGCCAGCTTCCGCAACTACATGGTCGGCGCGGCGAGCGTGCCGCCGGCTCTCGTCGAACGGGCCGAGCGCGTCGGCATCCCGGTCTACCGCGCCTATGGGTCGAGCGAGCACCCCGTCATCACTACCGGTACCCCGTCCGATCCACTCGGCAAGCGCGCCAACACCGACGGACGGCTGACGCCGGGCAACGAGATCCGCCTGCTCGACGACGACGGCGAGGTCACCGTTGGCCGCGACGGCGAGATCGTGAGCCGTGGCCCCGAGCTGTTCGTCGGCTACCGCGACGTCGAGCTCGACGCCGGCTCGTTCCTGCCGGGCGGCTGGTTCCGAACGGGCGACATCGGTCGCCTCGACACCGAGGGCTTCCTCACGATCACCGACCGCAAGAAGGACGTGATCATCCGGGGAGGCGAAAACATCGCCTCCAAGGAGGTGGAGGACCTCCTCGCGATGCATCCGGCCGTCGTCGAAGCGGCGGCGGTGGGCAAGCCCGACGATCGCTACGGCGAACGGGTGGCGGTGTTCGTCCAGCTGCGCGACGGCATGACGATCGACCTCGCCGAGATCGGGCGCCACTTCGCCGCCCTGGGCGTCGCCCGCCAGAAGGCCCCCGAGCACCTCGAACTGGTCGACGGGTTCCCGCGCAGCCTCAGCGGGAAGGTCAGGAAGGTCGAGCTGCGCGATCGACTCCGTGAACGCCCCGCCTGACCGCTAGCTTGGCGCGAGCTTCTGACAACTGTGTCAGCGCGCTCGTACCGCTCGGAGGAGAGTCCCGTCATGCAGCTCGAAGGATCCAGCGCACTCGTCGTCGGCGGCGCCGGCGGACTCGGCGCGGCGACCGTCCGACGCCTCGTCGGAGCAGGGGTCAAGGTCGTCGTCGCCGACCTCGCCGACGAGGCCGGCACCAAGCTCGCCGCCGAGCTCGGCGACGCGACCCGGTTCGTGCACACCGACGTGCTCGACGAGGCCAGCGTCAACGCTGCCATCGACGTCGCCACCGGGCTCGGCGACCTGCGCGTCTCGGTCGACACCCACGGCGGCCCCGGCGGTGGACGCACCCTCGACCGGAACGGCGTGCCACTCGCCCTCGACGAGTTCATGAAGGTCGTGGCGATCTTCCTGCACGGCAGCTTCAACGTGCTGCGCCTCACCGCCGCGGCGATGGCGAAGAACGAGCCGCAGGAGACGGGCGAGCGCGGTGTCATCGTGAACACCGCGTCGATCGCGGGCTATGAGGGCACCATCGGGCAGGTCGCCTACAGCGCGGCGAAGGGTGGCATCATCGGCATGACGCTGCCCGCGGCGCGAGACCTGTCGGTGCTCGGCATCCGCGTCGGCACGATCGCTCCCGGCGTGTTCGCCACGCCCGCGTACGGCGGGTCACTCGACGCTGTCGAGGCTGAGTGGGGCCCGGTCGTGCCCTTCCCGAAGCGGATGGGTCAGCCCGACGAGTACGCCCACATGGCGATGGCGATCATCGAGAACCCGTACTTCAACGGTGAGGTCATCCGGCTCGACGCCGCCCTGCGGTTCCAGATCAAGGGAACCCGAACGTGACAGGTTCCCCGCGGCCGGATGGGCAGGCCGTGGCCGGTCCGGCCGGACCCGCGCCGGTCCGACCCGCGCGGTCGGTTCGGCGCACCTCGTCGGTCGACATGACGTGGCCCGGCGGCTATGGCACCCAGCTCCGCCTCGACGGGCGCGCTCGCGACGCCGTCACGGTCGATCCGAGCGTGGCGCCGGTCGTCACCGGTGAGGCGACGACGAGCGTCGGCATCGGCTTCAACCGCACGATCGAGGACATCGTCGCCGACCCCGACCGCGAGGGCGTGCACGCGCTCGTCGGCTGTCGCGGTGGCGGCTACCTGCGCGGGGCGCTCGACGAGCGCCTGCCGGGCGAACGTGAAGCCGGAACGCCGCTGTACCTGCTGCTCGACGACATCTCGGGCTGCAGCCTCATCGCCGGCTTCGGCTGGTCGCGATGGACGAAGGACTGGCTCACGCCGCCCGACCGCGTGCCTCGTCCCAGCATGGAAGGCGTGTGCATCGGCTTTGCGCCCGGTGCCACGTCCCTGCTCGAGCAGGCCTCCGGCAAGATGGGCCACCGCACCCAGCCGGTCGGGACGCTCATCAACGCGGACGACCCGTTCGGCTGGCACGAACTGCCCGCGATCCCCGACGTGTCGATGCGGCGCGCCCGACGCATCGACGTATGGCGAGACGGCGACGTGATCGTCATCGACTCCGGGTTCCAGGACAGCTCCGGGGACCCGACGCATGGCCGCATCGCTGTGCACGAGTACGTGCTACGGGCCACCGCCGACGCTGCGACGTTGACCCTTCAGTCGGTCGCGCCCGACGCCCGAATCCTGCCGTTCATGGAGTGCCCGGCGGCCGTCGCCACCGCCTCGATGGTCGTCGGTACGCCACTCGCCGACCTGCGCGCAACCGTGCTCGAACGGCTCGCCAAGACCAACGGATGCACGCACCTCAACGACGCGCTGCGCGCGCTCGCCGAGGTGCCACTGCTGCTCGCTCAGCTCGACGCGACGCTCGTCGACAGCTGATCCTGGGGCGCGGTCGCCGCCCTCCAACGCGGCGCGAGCACCGTGTACAGCAGCACGACCGCGATCGCGGCAGCCACGCCCCCGGTGAGGAAGGTCAGCCGGTAGCCGGCGCCGCCGGCGATGAGACCGAACACCGGGGCGGTCAGCGCAACCGAGAGATCCATGAACATCGTGAACGTCGCCATCGCCGAGGCCCGCTCGTGCGGGTCGACCCCGTGGACGGCGACCGGGATGAGTGACGGGGTCTGCAACGCCATGCCCCCGGCGAGCACGGCGGCCGCGAGGTACACCCCGGGTACCGCTGACCACGCCGCCAGCACCACGGTGCCGACCACCGTCACCCCCAGTGCGATGGTGCCACTACGGATCGGGCCGATGCGGTCGGGCACCCGGCTGGCGGCGATGCGTACGAGCGCGATGGCGATGGACGCGACGACGAAGACGGGTGCCACGTTGTCGAGGCCGATCTCCCGGGCGTAGAGCGGCACGAACGTGCTGAACGACACGAAGGCCACGATGCCGAACGCGGCGACGAGGCCAGGAGCGACGCCCGTGGGGTGCAGCCATGGCGACGTCGGCGCGTCGGGATGGCCCGGTCGACGGGGCAGCAGGAAGGCGACGAACATCCCGGCGATCATCATCGCCCC
>JAYVMH010000044.1:0-4451 GCA_043759015.1 Actinomycetota bacterium | reverse complement strand
GGCAACGCGACCATCTTCACGTTCATGGGCCGCGACACCGTCACCCAGTTCGCTGCCCTGTCGGCCGCGCTCGCCGGGGAAGGGAACCCGACGTGCCTGTCGATCCTGCGCACCCCGGCCATCGACGGCAAGGGGCAGGAGATCCCTGGCGAACCGCACCCGTACCGGTTCCAGCTCGTCACGTGGGAGCGGGACATGTTCCCGAACGTCGCCGAGGTCACCGACGTCGAGATCGCCAAGCTCGCCGCGCAGTGCGCCATCTTCATGTCGCACCACCCGGGCATGACGACCCCGCTCCTGGAGGGCTTCGACCAGATCGCTGACGGGCTGTGGCTCCTGCGGTACTACGGGCCGATCGCCATGCCGTCGCAGTTCATCCGCACGACGTTCGGTGCCGAGGTGTGGGCTGCCGACCAGGCCGTGCCCGACGGCCTCGGGTCCTGGGTCTACATCGGCACCTCCGAGAACGTGCCCTTCGACGAGTGGAGCGACCAGGTCACCGGTCGCCTCGACCCCGAGGACCACGCCCAGAACCTGTACCTGATGCGGATCACCGAGCAGTACCGCACGGCGTGGATGTCAGCCACGGGCAGCGACAACTACCCGACGCTGTACCCCGGCTACACGACCCGCGAGATCCTCCCGGTCCAGGGTGGCAGCCGCAAGCTGCGCGTGGACACCTTCGGCGTCCGTTCCGGTGTCGACCCGGCCAAGATGATCATCTCGACCCCGAAGCTCGTCACCGCGCTCGGCGCCCACTTCCTGACCCTGATCGAGCACCCGACCGAGCAGGGCACGAACTTCCCGAACGCGCTCACGATGGTGTGGGCCAACGACCTGCCACCGCAGTCGCCGTCTGACATCGCTGCGTCGCCCGGCTCGGAGTGGCTCATCAAGGCGCTCGTCATGAAGGCGTTCGACGACGTGAAGCTACGTCGTGTCCTGCCGTTGCTCACCGGCACGCTGAAGTGCCTCACCGGTGGACGGGCCCGTGGCGGACGTCCCGGTGCAGGCGGTCCGCCGTCGCCGGCGACGCGTCGCCAGAAGCACCTGTGGGACTCGCGTTGGACGATCCCGGGCGGCCTCACGGTCGCTGCGATCGCCAGTGCGTCCACCGCGCTCAAGCACGCGTTGCGCGTCGACTACCTCCGTGTCGCACCGGTGCCCGGCGACGCGTCGCGGGTGCGTCTCGTGTTCGGCTGCAACCCGAACAGCGCGGACCTGCCGCCGCTGGTGCTGCGTGAGCTGACCGACCTCGACTGGTCGCAGGCGTGGCTCGACGCGAAGGTCGCCGCGCCTGACGGTTCGACGCCTCGCATGCTCGACGGCGAGGCCGGTTTCCGCGATCACGAATCGATGCCGGGCGTGAAGATCGCCACGTTCACCATTCCGGCTGGCCTGTCCATGGAGACCATCCGACCGCAGCAGGAGAAGATCACGACGATCATGTCGGCGGTCTACCTGAAGATGGTCCTCGACCCGAAGGATCCGTCGCGCTTCAGCGTTCTGTACGCCGCCGGTGACTGGGTCGATCCGTTGGAAGACCTGCGGCCGGTCCCGTTCGGTCCGGACGTTCCGCTCGACCTCGACAAGGGCCCGCAAGTCGGCTGGACCGAGGAGGGGCAGCCGTGGCACTGGCCTGTCCTCGGCGTGCACACCGTGGCTGCCGCCGCGTCGGGTCATGGTAAGGGGTCGTGGCTGTGGGCCATCATCCGCGGTCTCGAACCCGCCATCGCCGATGGTCGTGTCGTCCTGTGGGGCGTCGACTTGAAGGGCGGTGTTGAGATGATTTCGGGCTCGAATGCGTTCGCCCGGATCGCGATCGACTACCCGTCCGCCGTGGAGCTGCTCACCGATGCCTGCGCCATGCTCGATCGTCGCCTCGACTCGATGAAGAACCGCGGGCTGCGAAAGCTGGAGCCGACTGCGATCGACCCGCTGTACCTCGTACTTCTCGACGAAATGGCGTCGTTCGAGTACATGGCCCCATCCACCAAGGACCGCAACGCCGCCACGTCGGCCATCTCGATCATCTTGTCCCGTGGCCGCGCCGCCAACGTGTGCATCGACGGCTTCCTCCAGGATCCGTCGAAGAAGGCGCTCGCCACCCGAGACTTGTTCACCCGTCGCATCGCCGGTCGTCTCGACAACCCGATGATGGTCGACCCGCTCCTCGGCGAAGGTGCCCGCGAGGCCGGAGCGGCCGCGCACATGATCCCGCGCAAGATGTTCGGCGTCGCCTACGTGACGACCAACAACTCGACGGTCCCGGTCCGTGTCCGGGCCCCGTTCTCGGAAGACACGGACGTGGCCGCCCTCAACGAGCGTCTCGCCGGCAAGGTCGCCAAAGACGCGACGTTCGAGGCTCGCAACGCGCTGGCGGTCACGGCCGATACGCCGCTCGTCCTTGATGTCGCAGGCATCCGGGCGGAGGCGTTCGATCCCGAGGAACTGGAGCTCGGTCACCAGTGGGTCGAGATCGGTGTGCACTGGTACGCCGCCGACATCGTCGACGCTGCGCTCGCCACGAACCGTCCGGTGCACCTCGTGTTCCCGGCTGAGCACGAGGAGATGGCCATGGCGTTCGAGGTGTTCGGCGTCGAGTGCTTCGTCGGACCCGCCGACACGTGCGACGACCACCCCCACGGCCTGTACCGGGCCTCGGAGTTCGTTCACGCCGCCCGGCCGGCGGCGCCGGCTGCCACGACGTGGAAGCCAGGCCAAGAGCTCAAGCTCCCCGGTGCGGTCACCGCCACGCCGGCGGAAGACGACGACGGGCTCGTGTTCGAGCTCGACGAGCCGGCGGGCGCTCCGACCGACGATCTCGACGCTGACGGCTGGCTGCTGGTGGACTGAGCGGACTTCAGTAGTTCGTCGCAGTAGCGAGCCACGCGGTGGTGTGTGGACTCGGCATCCATCGGCGGGTTGTACATCCGAACCACGAGCGCCACGCGCAGTTGGACGCCTTCGCTGTCGAGACGGTCCCCGACGGCTAGCCTCTCCGGGTAGTCGACGTCGAACACTTCGCCGTTCGGGCAGGACACGACGACCGTCCATAAGACGCGCCGACTGATTCTCTCACCGAGGGTGTTGGCGGGGTTCGGCCCGACAATCAATGGCTTGTCGAGGATAGCCACGTCGACCCAGTAGCCGGGCTCCTTCAGTAGCTGCACT
This sequence comes from Actinomycetota bacterium, assembly GCA_043759015.1. Taxonomy (GTDB): domain Bacteria; phylum Actinomycetota; class Acidimicrobiia; order Acidimicrobiales; family Ilumatobacteraceae; genus UBA668. Next base: position 1,277 of record JAYVMH010000044.1, on the reverse strand, counting down.
TCGCGGCGTTCAGCCCACGTCTGCAGGGTGGCCCGAAGGCTGTAGCCTCCGAGCACGAAACTCATCAGCAGGGCTGCGCTGATGATCACCCGAGCGACGCGGTAGCGGAGACGTCGCTTGCGCCGTGCCGGGCCTCGTATTTCGACAACCGCCCAGGCAACCCCTACCGCGACGAAGACGACGTCGGTGATGACGGTCGCCGCCTTCGGGATCACGTAAAGGCTGGCGCCGAGAGCAAGCGAGCTCCAGAATAGCCTCGCTCCGACTCGTGCGAAGAACGTCGGCTGGCCTTCAGCGCGAGCGCTCCTTCCCGACGGTTCGTTTCGGTCACGCATGCGCTCCAGGAGCGCCTTCACTCCAAGGTCGAGCAGCGTCCAGATGAACGGGGTGACGAAGAGAGCGACGGCGGTGATCGTGGAGGCGTTCCGCTCGGGCCAGCGCCGGAAGTCGTTGCGACCGAAGTAGGCAGCGCCGATCCACGCCCCAGCACCCGCCAGCCAAAGCCAGATCACCGCCTCACCGAGCCGAGGCCAATCCCGAGGCGCACGGACGAACGCCGGTCGTCGCGTCGAACGTGACGGGTCTGCGATGTCGAAGTCGTCCATCGGGCCCAGCGTACGAACGCTCGGGCTCCGAGGCGACGACCCTTGCGCGTTCCTAGCAGCTCTGGTCTCCCGCCGGCCTCACCCCCTGCATATTCGACTCTGGTGCTCCGCCCGGTGCCGTAGCGGCTGTTGTGGTCGACGTGGTGCCGACCCCGTGGTGCACGCTCGTCTTGGTGGTCTTCTTCGCTCCCGCCGTCGGCGGGACTGTACCAACCGGGGCGCTGGTCGTGGACGCTGGGGTGATCGTTGGCGCCCCGCCCCGGAACACGTCGAGGATGGCGAGCGCCTCGGGGCTCGTGACGTCGGGCTGGATCACCGACGCCCCGTTGATCGTGGTGCCGGTCCCCGGCAGCCGGTAGCTGACGGCGTTGGCCACCCCGATGGCCTGCGCGTCGCGCCCGATCCGGAGCATGTCACCGAGACCGAGCTGGTCGTCGATGCGCAGGTTCGATCCCTGAGCGGCATCGAGGAGCTTCTTGGCGGTGAGCGGGTTGGTCGCTCCGACCGAGATGGCCTTGGCGACGACTCGGCGGATGAAGTCCTGCTGGCGGGCGATGCGCCCGTAGTCGCTGGAGGGGTCCATCTGCCAGCGGCCCTTGACCTGCTGCTCGAAGTAGCGGGAGCGGACGTAGGCGAGGGCCTCGTCACCGCGCATCACGTGGCATCCCGGGT
>JAYVMH010000043.1:0-4455 GCA_043759015.1 Actinomycetota bacterium | reverse complement strand
ACGGGAACCGAGAACCCAGCGAAGGGAGCACACCGTGCAGGTACAGAGCACCCACGACGTCACGCCCGCGCATGCCCTGTTCATCCGGAAGGGCTCCTGGCTGGTGAACGACCTGAACGTCAGCATCGACGCCAAGTGGGGCGGGTTCACGAACGGCACCGGTAACTCGGGTACGGGCTCCACCGGTTTGAACGTCGGCGGGCTGTTCGGCCGGGACTGATCCGTGCTCCTCGCCGAATCCCGCGACACCTTCGTCCATCTCAACGTTCCGTCCTGGGCGTGGCCGACGGCGTTGGCGGTGATCCTCGCGCTGCTCCTGCTCGACATCCTGGTGCTCCATCGCACGCCGAAGGTGCCGACGTTGCGCCGTGCGGCGGCCGAGACGCTGGCGTGGGTCGGTGTCGGCGTGCTGTTCGGGCTGGTCGTGTTGGCCGGCTTCGGGTCGGGGGCCGGCGGCGAGTGGTTCAGCGGCTACCTCATCGAGTACAGCCTGTCGATCGACAACGTGTTCGTGTGGGCGTTGATCCTGACGTTCTTCCTCGTGCCGTTCAACTACCAGCACCGCGTGCTGTTCTGGGGGGTGTTCGGCGCACTCGTGCTGCGAGCCGCGTTCATCTTCGCGGGGGTGGCGTTGATCGAACGCTTCGAGTGGGTGCTCTACGTGTTCGGCGCGTTCCTGCTCTACACCGCGGTGAAGCTCGTCGTCACCGAGGACGTCCATGTCGACCCGGGCAGGAGCACGTTCCTGCGGGTGGTTCGCCGGTTCATACCGCTCACCGACGAGATCGACGGGCAGAGGTTGTTCACCCAACTCGACGACGGCCGTCGTGTGGCCACGCCACTGTTCGCGGTGCTGCTGCTGGTGGAGGCCACCGACGTGCTGTTCGCGGTGGACTCGGTGCCGGCGGTGCTGGCGGTCAGCCGCAACACGTTCATCGTGTTCACCTCCAACGCGTTCGCGATCATGGGTCTGCGGTCGTTGTACTTCCTGCTCGCCGACATGCGAGCTCGGTTCTCGAACCTGCAGCAGGGGCTGGCGATCATCCTTGCGTTCGTCGCTGTGAAGATGCTCATCCACCGCTGGTACGACATCCCTACGTGGCTGTCGTTGCTGGTGATCGTGCTGGTCCTGGCTGCGTCGGTCGGGTTCTCGGTGCGTCGTCCGGGGCGTCACGAGACGATCGAGCTGGTCGAGGAACTGCCTCCTCCGCAGGAGCGTTGACGCTTCCAACGCTGTCACTCCCCTTCGGTAGGGTGCAGGCACATGGCGATCGTGGAGGAGGATCTCGAGCAGGTACGTGCCTCGCTGGTGCTCTCCGACGTGGTGCAGCAGTACGTCGCCCTCCGTCGGGTTGGGCGCAACCTGGTGGGGCTGTGCCCCTTCCACGCCGAGCGTTCCGGTTCGTTCAACGTGCGCGACGAAACGGGTCGCTACCGGTGCTTCGGTTGTGGCGCCGCGGGCGATGTGTTCAAGTTCGTGCAGGAGATCGAGCACGTTGACTTCGTCACCGCGGTCGAGCAACTGGCGGCCAAGGCCGGCGTGCAGCTGCGGTACACCACCGGAGGCGAGGGCAAGGACCGTCTACGCCGCAAGAGCCTCGTCGACGCGATGGGCCGCGCCGTCGAGTGGTATCACGACCGGTTGCTCAACGGCACCGATGCACGCGAGGCGCGCGAATACCTGCGCCGGCGCGGGTTGTCGGGCGACATCGCCCGCACGTTCAAGATCGGCTGGGCACCCGACGACTGGGATGCGCTGTGCCGCGATCTGAAGCTGCCCGCCGACGTCCTGCGCGACACCGGCCTTGCCTTCACCAACAAGGCCGGTCGCCTGCAGGATTCGTTCCGGGCGCGGGTGATGTTCCCGATCTTCACCGAGAACGGAGACCCTGTCGCGTTCGGCGGGCGGATCATGCCCGGCAGCGCCGATCCGGCGAAGTACAAGAACTCCTCGGAGACCGCGATCTACGCGAAGTCCAAGACGCTGTACGGGCTGCACTGGGCCAAGAGCGACATCGTCGCCAGCGACCAGGTGATCGTCTGCGAGGGCTACACCGACGTGATCGGCTTCCATCGTGCGGGCGTGAAGCGGGCGGTGGCCACGTGCGGCACGGCGCTCACCGAGGACCACGTGCGCCTGTTGAAGCGATACGCGAGCCAGGTGGTGCTGGCGTTCGACGCCGATGCCGCGGGGCAGGGTGCCGCGCAGCGGTTCTACGAGTGGGAGGAGCGATACCAGGTTCGGGTCAGTGTCGCCCGTTTTCCCGACGGCAAGGATCCGGGCGATCTCAGTGTCAGCGATCCGGAGGCGCTCAAGCACGCCGCCGAGACGGCGCTGCCGTTCCTCGGGTTCCGCCTCAATCGGGTGTTGAACGCGCGTGCGTTGCGATCTCCCGAGGACCGCGCCCGCATGGCGCAGGACGCGCTGGTGATCGTCAACGAGCATCCCAATGTCGAGGTGCGCAAGTTGTACGCGGGGCAGGTGGCCACCCACGTCGGTCTGCCTGTCAGCGATCTGGTGGCCCTCGCCCAGCGTGGAGGTCGTTCGCCAACGGTTCGTGTCGCGCCCGTGCGCCGCATCGGCAGTGCGGAGAACGCCGAGTTCGTTGCCGTCGCGAACCTGCTGCAGCGCTGGGACGACATCGCGCCATGGTTGGTGGAAGACCTCTTCGCCCACGACGTCGCGCGCCGCGCGTTCCTCGCGGTCGCCGGTGCCGGTGGCGCAGTCGAGGCGGCGCTGGAGCTGGCCGACCCCGAAGCGCGCGAGTTCCTCGAACGTGCTGCGGTGGCCGATGTCGACGTCGATCCGGTGATGGAGGCCCGTAATCTGATCGCTGCCACGGTACGTCGGTTGTTGGCGCGCCAGGTGGGGGTCACCGACCCCGACGAGGTGAGGGCGATGCGGGAAGCCAGGCTCGCGCTGGAGCGCATCGAAGACCCAGAACACGCGGAGGATGCAGCGGAGGCATTGCTAGGGTGGATCCAAGGGGCCAATGAGGAGCATGGGTGAGCAACAGCGCTGCTGACACATCCGCCGACCAGACTCCGTACGACGGGGTCGATTCGGTTGAATGGAAGTCGATGGTCGAACGTGGTTCGGCCGCGGGAGTGCTGCCTGCCGACGAGATCGCCCACGTGCTGCGCAAGGTCGAGCTCACCGCCGAGGTGCTGCAGGGCGTGCATTCCACGCTCGCCGGCCACGGGATCACGATCGACGATCAGGTCGAAGAGCTCAACGACATCACGTCGCCGACGGGCATCCCCGTCATCGACGACGAGGATGGCGTGGTCGCCGAAGACACCGACGGCCTGCTGGCGCGTCGTCGACGGAAGCGGGCCATGCGCCCGTCGCACGAGCGCACGGATTCCGGTGGCACCGCCGACACGGTGCGTATGTACCTCAAGGAGATCGGACGGGTCGACCTGCTCAGCGTGGACGACGAACGTCGCCTCGCCCAGGCCATCGACGACGGCAACGCGGCGGCGGCCCGACTGGACGCGGTGCACGACGGCCAGGCGGTCACCGATGTCGAGCAGCGCCGTCTGCTGCGGCTTGTGAACTCCGGCCAGCGGGCCAAGAGCGAGCTCATCCAGGCCAACCTTCGGTTGGTGGTCAGCATCGCCAAGCGCTACAGCGGCCGCGGCATGCAGTTCCTGGATCTCATCCAGGAAGGCAACCTCGGTCTGATGCGTGCGGTGGACAAGTTCGACCACACCAAGGGCTTCAAGTTCTCCACCTACGCGACGTGGTGGATCCGCCAGGCCATCACGCGCAGCATCGCCGACCAGGCGCGCACGATTCGCATCCCGGTCCACATGGTGGAGAGCATGAACCGCGTCCTGCGCATGCAGCGCCAGATGCATCAAGAGCTCGAGCGCGAACCCACGCTCGATGAATTGGCGGATCGCTGCGGCCTCGCGCTGGACAAGATTCGAGAGATCCTGCGAATTTCTCAAGACCCGCTTTCGTTGGATTCGCCGGTGGGCGAGGAGGACGACAGCAACCTTGCCGACTTCATCGAGGACCTCACGGTGGATGCGCCGGCCGACATGGCGACCAAGCGCATGCTCACCCAGGCGGTGGAGGAAGCGCTTGGCGAGCTCAGCGATCGCGAACAGGAGATCGTGCGCATGCGCTTCGGTCTCGACGACGGGCAGGCGCGCACGCTCGAGGACGTCGGCAAGGAGTTCGGGGTCACCCGCGAGCGCATCCGTCAGATCGAGGCAAAGACGCTCGCCAAGCTGCGTCACCCGATGCGGAGCCAGCGGTTGAAGGAGTTCCTCGAGGAGGAATAGTGCTGCAAGTGGGGGAGTGTGGCGTCGGCCTTCTTGCTATCCTCGACTCGCCATTCCGAGATAGCTCAGTTGGCAGAGCAGCTGACTGTTAATCAGCGGGTCGCAGGTTCGAGCCCTGCTCTCGGAGCGCCGTGGACGGCCCGCCCCGTGCGGGCCGTC
>JAYVMH010000042.1:0-9847 GCA_043759015.1 Actinomycetota bacterium | reverse complement strand
CGCCTGGTACATCACCATTGCCTGGCGGGTGTCGAGGTACTCCTCCAGGCGGGTGATCCGACCGTTGGCGACGTAGAAGCGGATCATCGCCGGCATGCGCAGCGCGCCGCCCATCGCCTGGCCGACGAGAACGTGTTGCTGCACGAAACCGTCCGCCGTCAGCGCGCGCCGGACCTCGGTGTACTGAAAGCCCTGCAGCCGGCGGTGCATGTCATGCAACATCGCCAGGTTCTCGTCCACCGTCTGGTCGCGCTCGTCGAAGTTGTGCCAGACCGCTGCCTGCGGGTCGTACACCTCTCGCAGCGCTACCTCGTCGGCCGCACCGATCGCGGCCAGCAACCGGTCGGCGAAGTCGTTCATCTCTGCTTCGGTGAGGAGAGCCATGAAGCGACAGTAGCGGTGCTCGGGTGACACACTCTCGGTGTGCACGCGCACGCGCACGATCACTCGAACGGCTCGAACGGCTCGAACGGCTCGAACGGCTCACACAGCCACACGCATGCCTCGGCCCGCGCCGGCGCGCGCCACGCCGGTCGACTACGGGGCGCGTTCGGATTGATCGTCGTCTTCTTCGTCGTGCAGATCGTGGTGGGCTTGGCCACTCACTCGCTGGCGCTGCTCTCCGACGCCGAGCACATGGCCACCGACGCACTCGGCATGGGAATGGCGCTCGCCGCGATCAGCGCTGCCAACCGCGCTGCCAACGGGGCCGAGCAAGCCGACCACCGAACGTTCGGTCTCTACCGCTTGGAGATCCTCGCCGCGCTCGCCAACGCCGCGCTCTTGTTCGTCGTCGCCGGCTACGTGTTGGTGGAGGCAGCCATCCGGCTGCACGAGCCACGCGTGATCCACGCGACGCCCGTGCTCGTCGTCGGCATCGTCGGGCTGGCCGTCAACATCGGCGCCTTCATGCTCCTGCGCGACGGTGCGCAGGAGAGCCTCAACATCCGAGGCGCGTACGTCGAGGTGCTCAGCGATCTGCTGGGCTCGGTCGGTGTCATCGTCGCCGCCGTGATATTGCGGGTGACGGACTGGCACTGGGTCGACCCGGTGATCGGCGCCGGCATCGGCCTGTTCATCCTCCCCAGGGCGTTCCGCCTCGGCGGCGACGCGGTGCGTGTGCTCGTGCAGGCTGCGCCACGGGAACTGAACGTCGACGACATCCACGACGCACTGCACGGCATCGATGGTGTGGTCGATGTCCACGACCTCCACGTGTGGACCCTCACGAGTGAGATGAACGTGCTGTCCGCGCACCTTGCGGTCGACGACGACTCCTCGACGAGAATCGTGCTCGGCGCGGCCCAGCACGTCCTCAAGGACCGCTTCGGTCTGCACCACGCCACGTTGCAGGTCGAGCCGTGCAACGACCCGAACTGCGACGACCTCTCCTGGTGAGCCGCCGTCAGCGGCCGGGCAGGCGGCCGAGGAAGCGCAGTGCCGCGTGCGACGACTCGCTGCGCCACAGCGCAACCACGTCGGCGGCCTCCGACGCCGCGATGTGACCGTCGATGACCTCCGCCAGCCACTCCACCTGAGCACGCTGGCGTTCCAGCATCGAGGCGATGTCGATGCCGCACAGGTCGGCGAGGAGCAGCTTGAGGAGCAGTTCGCTGCGCAGATCCCGAAGGTGGGTCACCGGCGTCTGCAGCCACGTGCGCAACTGGGCGCGACCCGGGCGGGTGATGGCGAGGATGGTGCGGTTGCCACCCGCGATGCCGGGCTCCTGCGCGACCGGCTCGATCAGCCCGCGAGCCACCAACTGGTCGAGCGCGCGATAGGTGAGCGCCCGCGACAGCGACCACACCCTGCCCACGTCGCCCTCCGGCTTGAGCCGGGCGGCGACGGCGAAGCCGTGCATCGGCGCCGTGGACAGGAGCCCGAGGCACCCCCACTCCCCGAGGAGCAACCGCTGTTCGGTCGAACGAGCGGCGATCACGCCGGGTACACCTCGATGTCGGTCGCCTTCACCGACGTGTGCACCGTGTCGCCCGGACGCAGCGAGAGTGCCTCCATCGCCGCGCTCGTGATCTCGGCTGTGAGCGGCAACCCACCAACCACACCGACCCGAACCCGATCGCCCAACCGATCGATGCCGTCGATGGTGCCGGTCCACACGTTGCGCGGGCTCGATCCCGTCGGCAGCTCGCGCACCAACGCGACCGAGTGCGGCCGGATCACGGCAAAGGCGGGGCCTGGGGCAGCGTCGGCGATCACTACTCGGGCGCCCGCCGGGGTGACCAGCACCCCGTCGGTGACCGAACCCGCGACGAGGTTCACACCGACGAGGTCAGCGACGTAACGCGATCGAGGGTGCGCCGTCACCTCGTGCAGCGTGCCCGATTGCACGACCCGTCCTTCGTCGAGGATCACGACGCGATCCGCCATTGCATACGCGTCGACCGGATCGTGGGTGACGAGGATGCGCATGCCCTGGAACGTCGCCAGATGTTCGCGCAACTCGCGGCGAACCACGCCACGAGTGCCCGCGTCGAGCGCGGCGAGCGGCTCGTCCAGCAACAGCAGTCGTGGTTCGGTGGCCAGCGCTCGCGCCAACGCGACGCGCTGCGCCTGCCCGCCCGAGAGCGCCCGCGGGCGCTGGCCGGCGTAGCTCTGCAAGCTGACACGTTCGAGCCAGCGACGTGCGCTCGCTCTGGCGCCGGCGGCAGACGCGCCGCGTGCACGAAGACCGAACGCGACGTTCTCCAGCACGGTCATGTGGTCGAACAGCAGGTACTGCTGGAACACGAACCCGACCGAGCGCGCGTCGGGGTCCAGCCAAGCGTTGGCGCTCGGGTCGTCGACCACCACGTCGTCGATCACGATGCGACCGGCGTCGATCGCATCCAACCCGGCGAGGCATCGCAGCAGGCTGCTCTTGCCGGCGCCGTTGGGGCCGAGCAACGCCACCACCTCGCCGTGTCGCACGTGGAGATCGACATCGAGCTCGAGGGTTCCGAACCGACGCCGGATCGACGCGCTGAGCGTCATGCAGCCACCTTCGCCACGAGACGGTCGGGTCGTCCGAACCATCGATCGCGCAAGCCGATCAGCACCGCGAACGAGATCGCGATCAGCACGAGCGCCAGCACGATTGCCTGCTCCGGGTTCGTCTCCAGCGCCAGGTAGACCGCGAGCGGCATCGTCTGCGTCGTGCCCGGAAAGTTGCCCGCGAACGTGATCGTGGCGCCGAACTCACCGAGGGCACGAGCCCACGCGAGCACCGCACCGGCGGCGAGCGCAGGCCTGATCGACGGCAGCGTCACCCGGCGGAACGTGTACCAGCGAGACGCACCGAGCGTTCGCGACGCGTCCTCGAAGCGCTGATCGAGCTGGCGCAACGCCGCCTCCACGGTGATCACCAGGAACGGCATTGCGACGAACGTCTGGGCAACGACGACGCCGGCCATCGTGAACGGCAGTCGGATGCCGAACCACCGGTCGAGGTACTGACCCACCAGCCCCCGGCGGCCGAGCGCGAAGAACAGCGCGACACCGCCGACGACCGGTGGCAGCACCATCGACAACGTGCAGAGCGCGCGCACCACGCCGCGTCCGCGGAACTCGACCCTCGCCAACAGCCAGGCAAGTGGCACACCGAACACGATCGAGAGCAACGTCGCCCACAGCGAACACACCAGCGACAGCCGCAACGCGGTGAGCGACGCATCGTCACTGAGGTACCGCCACGCGTGCGACCACGGTGCCCGCCACACGAGCCCGGCCAGCGGCAGGGCGAAGAACAGCACGGCTATGCCCGCGAGTGCCAGCACCGGGGCCGGCAGACGATGCCGCCCACCCCGGTGCGAGCGCGAGCTCACGGCGCGAGGAACCCGTACTTCGCCAAGATCGCCTGCCCGGCCGCGCCGGCGACGAAGCCGACGAACGCCTTCGCCGCGACGGGGTTGACCGCTTCCTTGGTGACCACGATCGGATAGTTGCTGATCGCGTTCACCGCGTCGGGGATCTCCACGCCGGCGGCGGCATCGCCGGCGGCCTTCACGTCGGTGACGAACACGATGCCCGCGTCGGCCTCACCCGTTGTCACCTTGGTGACCACGCCCTTCACCTTGTCCTCCAGGCTCTTCGGCGCGACGGTGACCGCGGCGTTGGCCAACACCTTCACCGCACCCTTGCCGCACGGCACTGCCGGGGCGCACAGCACCACGATCGTGCCGGCCTTGGCCAGATCGGCGAGCGTGACGATGCCCTTGGGGTTGCCGTTCTCGACGATGATCTCGAACGAGTTCTTGGCGATGGCCACCGGATCGCCCGCGTTCTCGGCGGCGTCGGTGAGCTTCTTCATGTTGGAGTCGTCGGCGGACACGAACACGTCGGCAGGGGCACCATTTGCGATCTGGGTGACCAGATCGCTGGACCCTGCGAAGTTGAACTTCACCGTCGCACCCGGGTTGGCAGCGGTGAACGCCTTGCCGATCTCGTTGAACGCATCGGTCAGCGACGACGCGGCGAACACGACCACGTCGCCGGTCGGGGGTGAGGTCGTCGTCGGTGAGGTCGTCGTCGGTGAGGTCGTCGTCGGTGAGGTCGTCGTCGACTTGGCGTCGGAGCCGCACGCGACGACCAGTGCACCGGCGAGCAGCACGGCGAGGAGGCGAGGGGTGGCGTTCCTGGGCATCCGAGCCAAGATAGTCAAAGGTTGACTAATCAGCAAGCGGGGCCTGGCGGGCGGAGTGCGCGTGCGGACGGCCGGGCCGGACGGCGCGAGACTCGCGTGGTGAGCTTCCAGCACCTCACCGTCGAGCGCGACGGTCACTTCACCACGATCACGCTCGATCGACCCGAGAAGCGCAACGCACTCGCGCTCGACGTGATGCTCGAGCTGACCGCCGCGTTCAGGCAGGTCGCGCCGACGGATGCGATCGGGGTGATCCTGGCTGCCAACGGTCCGGTGTTCTCGGCCGGGCACAACTTCTCCGACATGGCCGGCGCGTCCGTCGACCAGGCACGTCACCTGTTCGACGTGTGCACCGAGATGATGGACACCGTCCAGAGCATCCCGCAGATCGTCATCGCCCGAGTCCACGCGCTGGCCACCGCCGCCGGCTGCCAGTTGGTCGCCACGTGCGATCTCGCTGTCGCGGCGCAGAGCGCGGGGTTCGCGATCCCGGGGGGGAAGGGCGGGCTCTTCTGCCACACACCCCTCGTCGCCGTCGCCCGCAACGTCGGTCGAAAGCACGCGATGGAGATGGCGCTTACCGGCGATGCGATCAGCGCCGCCACCGCCGCCGAGTGGGGCCTCATCAACAGAGCGGTACCCGACGACGAGCTGCATGCCGCGACCCTCGATCTGCTCGGCCGCGCCACCCGCGGCAGTGTTCGCAGCAAGGCGCTCGGCAAGCAGGGTTTCTACGCCCAGGTCGGGCTCGACCAGTCGCACGCCTACGCCTACGCCGTCGACGTGATGGCTCGGGCTGCAGTCACGCCGGATGCCCAGGAAGGCATCGCCGCCTTTCTGGAGAAGCGCAAGCCGGCCTTCACCGAAGCGCCGCGGCCGCTCACCTGAGCCGAGTTGCGATGAGTACCCCCTCGGGGTATAGTGAGACCCGTGGAACACCCGGCGCCCGGCTACGCGAACGACAAGCAGCAGGTGCTCGCTCGGCTCCGCCGCATCGAAGGCCAGGTCCGCGGGCTGCAGCGACTGATCGACGAGGACACCTACTGCATCGATGTGCTCACCCAGGTTGCCGCCGTGACCAAGGCACTCCAAGGGGTCGGTTTGCACCTGCTCGACGAGCACCTGCAACATTGCGTCGCGGGGGCTGCGGCCGACAGTGAACGCAGCGCGGAGCTGGTCCACGAAGCGACCAGGGCCGTCGAACGACTGCTGCGGACCTGACAACACCGAACCCCCCGAGAAACGACGCGACAGAGCGAGACAGAGAGAGGACCAACCCCAATGAACGAGCTCATCTTCAACGTGCCAGGGATGTCGTGCGGCCACTGCGAGGCCGCCGTCAAGGGCGAGGTCATCAAGCTCCCCGGCGTGACCGGCGTCCAGGTCGACCTGGATACAAAGCTCGTCACCGTCGCCGGCACATCGCTCGACCGCGATTCCATCGTTGCCGCGATCGACGAGGCCGGGTACGAGGTCGTGGGCTGACATGCGCGTCGGCAGCCGCCTCGGTGCGTTCGCTCTCGTGCTGCTCGGCACGTTCGCCACCTCTTACGCCGTCGGCGAGAAGCTGCCCGGCCACCACCACGGCGCCGGCCACACCCACTCGACGGCGTTGGTGCCGCACGCCTTCTTCACCGTCGTGCAGCCGTAGGGGTTCCACCATGACCACCGACAACATCAACGTCATCGACAACATCAACGACACCGACAACATCAACGACACCGACAACATCAACGACACGGGCAACATCAACGACACCGGCAGCCGCATCGACCGCATCGACCTCGAACTGACGGGGATGACGTGCGCCTCCTGCGCGAGCCGGATCGAGAAGAAGCTCAACCGCCTCGACGGTGTCCACGCGACCGTGAACTACGCCACCGAGAAGGCCACCGTCGAGTTCGATGCCGACGCGGTCAGCGCCGACCAACTCGTGGAGGCGGTCGAGTCGATCGGGTACGGCGCCCTCCTTCCTTCGGCAGCGCACGAGCCGCACGACGCGGACGAAGCCCGGCTGACGGGTCTTCGCCGTCGGCTCGTCGTCGCGGCCGTACTGGGCGTGCCGGTGCTCGCGATGTCGATGATCCCACCGATCCAGTTCCGCGGATGGCAATGGCTGGCGCTTGTGCTGGCCACGCCGGTCGCGGCCTATTCGGCATGGCCGTTCCACGTCGTGGCCTGGCGGCAGGCGAAGCAGGCCGAGGCTGGGATGGACGCGCTCATCTCGATCGGCGTCATCGCCGCCTACGGATGGAGCCTCTACGCACTGCTCGCCACCACAGCGGGCGAGCCTGGCATGACGATGAAGATGTCGCTGCTGCCCGCCAAGGGCGAGCGCAACCACCTGTACCTCGAGGTCGCCAGCACCACCGTCGCGCTGATCCTCGCCGGTCGGTACTTCGAGACGAAGGCGAAGCGACGTGCCGGTGGCGCGCTGCGCGCGCTGCTGGCGCTCGGGGCGGACACGGCCAACGTGCTCCAGGCCGACGGCACCGAACTGGAACGTCCCGCGTCGGCGCTGAGGGTCGACGATCGTTTCGTCGTGCGGCCCGGCGAGCGCATCGCCGCCGATGGCATCGTCGAGGAGGGTTCCTCCGCGGTCGACATGTCGATGATCACCGGCGAGAGCGTGCCGGTCGACGTCGCCGCCGGCAGCACGGTCACCGGGGCGACCATCAATGCCAACGGTCGACTCGTTGTGCGCGCGACACGCGTCGGCGCCGACACGTCGCTCGCCCAGATGGCCCGCCTCGTGGAGGCCGCACAGAGCGGTAAAGCGCCGGTGCAGCGGCTGGCCGACCGGATCGCCGGTGTGTTCGTACCGATCGTGATCGTGTTGTCCGGCGCAACGCTCGGCTTCTGGTTCGCCCGCACGGGCAGCCTCACCCAGGCCATCGGTCCGGCCGTCGCCGTGCTCATCATCGCCTGCCCCTGCGCGCTTGGCCTCGCGACGCCGACGGCGCTCCTCGTGGGCACCGGCCGCGGCGCGCAACTCGGCATCCTCGTCAAAGGTCCAGAGATCCTGGAGAGCACTCGACGCGTCGACACCATCGTGCTCGACAAGACCGGCACCGTCACGACGGGCCAGATGTCGGTGGTCGCGCTCCAGCCGGTCGAGGGCACCACCGACCACGACCTCCTCCGCACTGCCGCGGCGGTCGAGCGAGCCAGCGAACACCCGATCGCCAAGGCCGTCGTGCGAGCCGCCGAGGCCGCCGGCTTCCAGCCCGACGTCGCGTCCAACTTCTCTGCCCAGGCCGGTGTCGGCGCGACCGGCACCGTCGACGGACGGCTCGTCACCGTCGGCCGTGCCGACCCGTCCGACATCCCGGCACACAACGAGGGCCGCACGGTGATCTCGGTTCGTGCCGACGGCCGACTGCTCGGCGTGATCGCGATCGCCGACACGGTGAAGCCCACCAGCGCCGCCGCCATCGAGCGCTTCCGCCGGCTGGGTCTGCGACCGATGCTCGTCACGGGTGACAACGAGGCGACCGGCGTCGCCGTGGCGACACTCGTGGGAATACCATCGGTCGACGTGATCGCCGGGGTGCTGCCCGACGAGAAGGTCGACGTCGTCCGCCGCCTCCAACTCGAGGGCAGGATCGTCGCCATGGTCGGCGACGGCGTCAACGACGCGGCCGCGCTCGCCCAGGCCGACCTCGGGATCGCGATGGGTTCCGGCACCGATGTCGCCATCGAGGCCAGCGACCTCACATTGGTCCGATCCGACCTCCACGCGGCGGCCGACGCGATCCAGCTGAGCCGGCGGACCCTCGGGGTGATCAAGGGCAACCTGTTCTGGGCGTTCGCCTACAACGTGGCCGCGATCCCGCTCGCGATGGGATGGATGCTGTCGCCCGTGGTGGCGAGCGCGGCGATGGCGTTCAGCAGTGTGTTCGTGGTGAGCAACAGCCTTCGGTTGCGCAGGTTCCGCCCCGGCGTGTGATAGCCACGCGACATGCACGACCCGCCGCACCCGGTGCGCGTGCTGTTCGTTTGTCTCGGCAACCACTGCCCGTCGCCGGCCGCTCATGCGGTGGCCGATGCGATGTTGGCCGGTCGGTCGTTCGCCGCGTTCGACTCCGCCGGCACCAGTCGTGCGCACGTCGGTGACGCACCCCACGCGATGACCGCCGCCGAGGGTCGCCACCGCGGGTATCGGGTCGACCATCGCGCCCGCCAGATCCATCCCGACGACTTCGAGACGTTCGATCTGATCGTCGCGATGGACGCCGACAACGCGACCGATCTCGAACGGCTGCGTGGTGGCGTCGACATGCGACTCACGCCGTACCGCGACGTCGAGCCGGTGCAGATCCAGCGCCTGCGTCGCTGGGATCCGTATGCGATGCCCCAGGACGAGGACCTCCCCGATCCGTTGGGGAAGGCACCCGCGCAGTACGCGGCCATGTACGACGTGATCGAGCGGACGATGCCCGCTCTTCTCGCGCACCTCGAATGGCTGCACCGCGAACGTCGTTGACGCGACCCGACGTCAGGCTGCGGCCATCTCCGCCGCCGCCTGGCGAAGCCGGTGCACCAACACGTCACGGTGGTTTCCGACGGTCCGCACGCTCACCTCCAACTGCGTCGCGACCTCACTGATCGCCACTCCGCTGACGAGGAGCCCGAACAGCTTGCGATCGTGCGCGGTCAACGTACGCGCCGCCGCGACCACTTCGGCGAGCTCTGCCATCGGCTCGATGGTGGGGTTCTTGGCCGGTCCGTCGAGGAGGTCGGTCGGCGTCAGTTCGTGCACCAGCGTGCGACGATGTGGGCGAACGAACGCGTGATACTCGGCGTCGCGCAACAGGTTGGCGACGAGATGCGAAGGACGCCGTTCGACCGGGTGGGTGCGGATCACCGTCCACGCCGCGGAGAGCAGCTCATCGAGCGCCTCCGGACCCCCCTCGGGACGCGAGGCCCAACGACGGGCGCGAGTGATCAGCCCGGGCAGCAGGCGCTGCAGCACGACCCGAGCGGCCACTTCGTCCTCGCGAGCGGCCACGAGCAGCCGCATCATCACGTCGTTGCCGCTCGAACGGTCGGCGGCGCACGAACCCGCTGACGCGGCGCGATCGGATTCCAGCCGCGCCTCTCGACGAGTCCAGAACCCGGTGGCCTCGACGATGTCGTCGAGCGATCGGAACGGCACCTCCAGGCCCCACGACGAAGCTCGGCGAAGCACGGACGGACGGTGGGCG
>JAYVMH010000041.1:0-24806 GCA_043759015.1 Actinomycetota bacterium | reverse complement strand
ACTCGATCGCCGATCCCGCCCTCGACATGGCGATCGAGCAGCCACGTGCTCATGTTGAATCCCATGCCGGGAGTATCGCATCGCTGATCGCCTCAATCGTTCGCATCACCCTGTCCGTTCCGAGGCGTGTGGTCGTCGGCCTTCGGGCGACTGCTCTGGGCTCGACCGACGGGCCGGGCCGGATTGATTGGGATTTGTTGGGCTTCGCCGCTTACCCCCCCTGGCGGCTAGAAACCAGGCATGGCCAAGACGTCCCGGATCGACATCGGTGTGTGCATCGCGTCCAAGATCGACGATATCGGTGAGGTGGTATTGGCCGAGGAGCTCGGGTACTCGCACGCCTGGATCGCCGACAGCCAGATGATCTGGTCGGACGCCTACGCCTGCCTGGCGCTGGCGGCCACGCGCACCTCCGCCATGCGCCTGGGCACGGGCGTGTCGGTGGTGGGCACCCGCATCGCGCCGGTCACCGCGGCGTCCATCGGCACCATCAACCGGTTGGCCCCCGGGCGCACGTTCCTTTCGATCGGGAACGGGAACACGGCGTGGCGGCTCATGGGCCACAAGCCGATGACCCTGGCCGCGTTCGAGGACTACGTGCGGGTCGTGCGATCGCTGCTCGACGGCAAGCCCACCGAGTTCACCTCCCGCGGCCGCACCACCGAGATCAAGTTCGAGATGGCCGAGCTCGGCTACCTCGACCTCGACCACCACATCCCGATCTACATCAGCGGCTTCGGCCCCCGGGCCCAGGCCATGGCGGGCAAGTACGGCGACGGCCTGGTGACCTCCATCCCCAACTCGCCGTCGTTCTTCCAGCACATCTGGGCCAACGTGGTCGCCGGCGCCGACGAGGTGGGCCGCAAGGTCGACCCGAGCGACTTCCCCACGTGCTCGCTCACCGCGGCGTGCGTGTTGCGCTACGGCGAAGACCTGCGCTCGGACCGCGTCATCGACACGCTCGGCTCGCTGGTGATCGGGGGCTTCCACTACGCCTACGACAACGTCCGCAACTACGGCGGGCCGGTGCCCGGTCACCTGGCGAACGACTGGGAGGAGTACGTGGCCCTCGTGGAGCAGACGCCCGAGCGCCAGCGCCACAGCCGCATCCACGTGGGCCACTGCACCTGGCTCGACCCGGCCGAGCGCAAGTTCGTGACGCCCGCGCGCATCCAAGCGTCCTGCCTGGTGGGTAGCGGCGCCGAGATCATCGAGCAGCTCGAAGCGATGGACGCCGCCGGCCTGACCGAGGTGATGTTGCTCCCCTCGCTCGACAAGCAGTACGAAGCGCTCGAGGACGTCGGCCGCGAGGTGCTGGCCAAGCTATGACTGGGGCAGGTAGGAAGGCACCCGTGACCACCGCCGATCCCGCCGACGAGCTGTTCCATCCCGTGGGCGACCACGCCGCCTGGAGCGAGAGCTACTACTTCAACTTCATCGACCCGACCACTGGGGTCGGTGCGTTCACCCGCATGGGCTTCCGCCCCAACGACGGCTGGGCCGACGCACTGCACGCCGTGTACCTGCCCGGCGGGCGGGTGGCGTTCACCTACGGTCGCCGCACCGACCTGACGCCCGAGGTGGTGGCCACGCTCGGGCCGGCCGACCCCGCCGTCGGCAACCTCACGCTGCGCCGCGGCGAAGCGTTCCAGCGGTGGGACATCGTGTACTCGGGCGAGGCCCAGGACATGGTCGACCCTACGGTGATGCTGGCCGCCACCAGGGACCGGCCCGAAGCCTGGATGCGGCCGACGGCGCTGGAGATGTCGATCGCGTTCGAAGCCATCGCCGGGCCGCACTACGCCGTGGGCGGCTCGCAGGGGCACTTCGAGCAGACCGGCCGGTTCACCGGGCGCATCACGCTGGGCGACCAGCACTGGGACGTGAACGCGTTCGGCGTGCGCGACAAGTCGTGGGGGCCGCGCACGTGGCAGGCGCCGAGCGGTTCGCAGGCCAAGGCGGCCGGACCGGCCGCGGTGGAGTCGGGCTGCTTCCTCAACTGGTTCTCGATGAACTTCGGCGCCGACCTCGCCCTCGGCGGTGCGTGCGGCAAGACGGCCGACGGCGCCTTCCGGGGCAAGGGCTGGATCCAGCGCGACGGCGAGACGCTCGACCTCACCGACATCACCATGACCACCGTGTTCGACCCCACGAACCCGTTGCTGCACGAGACGGTGCAACTGCGGGCCACCGACAGCAGCGGTGCGTCGATCGTGGTCGACGGCACGGTGCTGTCGATCTGCCCGACGAAGATCCCGCGCCGTGACGGCGTGACGTTCGTGAACGAAGGCCTGGCCCGCTTCGAGACCGAGGGCCGCACCGGCTTCGGCATCTCCGAGCACTGGTACGCCGTGCCGCGCTGAGCGGCGACGACCGACCGCAGCGATCGCTACTTCTGCACCACGCTGTAGTTCACGTAGGTCGTGTGCAGGACGCGGCCGTCGATGCGGCTGCGCAGCACGGCGCGCACCGTGTGGACACCTGCGCACCCGCTGGCACTGGCCCCGCCCACGTTCGTGGAGGTCGAGAAGCCCTGCGACGAACCCGAGCTGAGCAGCAGTGCGTTGAACAGCGAGAACGCCGCCTTGCACGTGGTGTTGGTGTTCGTCGGCTCGTCGAAGTCGATCCAGTAGTTCTGGAGGTAGATCGAGCAGTTGGCCACGTTGCCGCGGATCTGCAGTGGGCTGGTCGTGCCACCCGACAGGGTCACGGCCGACGCCGAGATCGACGGGATGGTGCCGCACGGGCCGGCAACGGTGCCGCCGCCACCGCCGGCGAAGCTCGCGGTGGCGGGGATCAGGAAGAGAGAGCTGGCTGCGGCGATCATCGTCGCGAGGAGGATCTTGACGGACTTCATGGTGAGGATTCCTTCGGTCAGGGTTCGTATCGTTCATCGCCCGTGCACAAGTGCCAACCCTGATGGCCCGGAATACCTGACGGCCACGGGTCGTAGTGCTAGTACTCGTACAGGTGGCGGCCTGTACCAGTGGGCAGTCGACAGTCGCGACTGTCGCGGCCGCCGGTGCAATGGGGTGGGACGGCGCCGCGTACGCCGGAACCGTCGCGCACCGTCGTGGGAGGCTGCGGCGGTGAACTCCCCTACGGCCATTGCGCACCTGGAGCTCGTGCTCGGCCGGCTGGCCGGGCCGGGTGCCGTCCCCCGACCCGACCAGGTCGAGGCCGTGGCGGCGATCGTGCAGCCCGCGGCGCGCGTGCTGGTCGTGCAGGCCACCGGCTGGGGGAAGTCGGCGGTGTACTGGGCGGCCACCAGCGCGTTGCGGGCCGCCGGCGCCGGCCCCACGCTGGTCGTGTCGCCGCTGCTGGCCCTCATGCGCGACCAGGTCAGCGCGGCCACCCGCGCCGGGTTGCGGGCCGCCACCGTGAACAGCACGAACCTGGACGAGTGGGACCCGATCTTCGCCGCCCTCGACCACGACGAGCTCGACGTGCTGCTGGTGTCGCCCGAGCGCCTGGGCAACCCCCGCTTCGCGGCGCGCCTCGACGAGCTCATGGCCCGGGTCGGCCTCGTCGTCATCGACGAGGCCCACTGCATCAGCGACTGGGGCTTCGACTTCCGACCCGACTACCAGCGCCTCGCCCGCGCCCTGCTGTCGACGCCCACGGCGTCGGTGCTGGCCACCACGGCCACCGCCAACCAGCGCGTCACCGCCGACGTGGAGGCCCAGCTCGGCCGGGGCACCGTCACGTTCCGCGGCACGCTGGCCCGCACGTCGCTGCGGCTGTCGGTGGTGCCCGCACTGTCACCGCTGGAGCGCTACGCCTGGGTGGCTGACGCCCTCGACGAGCTGCCCGGCTCGGGCATCGTGTACGTGCTCACCGTGGCCGAGGCCGACCGGCTGGCCGGCTTCCTGCAGTCGTGCGGGCACGAGGTGGCGGCCTACACCGGCCAGCTCGACGGCGACGCCCGCGTCGACATCGAGGAGCGGCTGCGGGCCAACCTCGTGAAGGCCGTCGTCGCCACGTCCGCGCTGGGCATGGGCTACGACAAGCCCGACCTCGGCTTCTGCCTGCACGTCGGCTCGCCGGCCACTCCCGTCGCCTACTACCAGCAGATCGGCCGGGCCGGCCGGGCCGTGGCGCGCGCCGACGCCGTGCTGCTGCCGGCCCACGCCGACGAGCGCATCTGGGAGTACTTCGCCACCGCGTCCATCCCCGACCCCGACGACGCCGCCAACGTGCTGCGCCGCCTCGACAGCGGGGCCCGCACCCTGGTGGAGCTCGAATCGCTCACCGGTGTGCGGCGAGGGCGGCTGGAGACGTTGCTGAAGATCCTCGCCGTCGCCGGCGTGGTCACCAAGGACGGCTCCCGGTGGGCTGCCACCGGCGCGCCCTACGTGCACGACCACGACAAGTGGCGCACGCTGGCGGCCACGCGTCGCGGCGAGGCCGATCTGATGCGCCGCTACGCCCACGGCGACGGCTGCCTCATGGCCTACCTGCAGCAGGCGCTCGACGATCCCGACCCGGCGCCGTGCGGGCGGTGCTCGGTCTGCACGGGCGAGCTCCCGGCGCCGGGCACACGCCCCAGCGACGGACGGCTGCAGGCCGCCCGCGCTCACCTGCAAGGCGTCGACACCGTCATCGAGCCCCGCAAGCTGTGGCCGTCGGGGGTGAGCCGGCGCAGCAAGATCCGCGGCATCACCGAGGGGCGAGCCGTGGCCTTCGCCGATGACGCCGGCTGGAGCGAAGAGCTGGCCGCACTGCGCCTGAGCGCCTACGGCACCATCACGCCCGCGTTGCTCGACGGCGCCGTGCGCACCCTGGGCCGGTGGCGCAAGGTGTGGGCCGAGCGGCCCGTCGCGGTCGCAGCCGCGCCGGCGGCGTCGGTCGAGATGAACGCCAACCGGGCGCTGGCCGAGCACGTGGCCGCGGTGGGCAAGCTGCCCCTGCTCGACCTGTTCACGTGGACGGGCGACGCCCCTCCCACCGACACCTCGAGCGCACCGGTGGTGGCCCACC
The DNA here is from genome assembly GCA_043759015.1 of Actinomycetota bacterium. Classification (GTDB taxonomy): domain Bacteria; phylum Actinomycetota; class Acidimicrobiia; order Acidimicrobiales; family Ilumatobacteraceae; genus UBA668. The sequence goes on along the minus strand of JAYVMH010000041.1, from coordinate 19,826 downwards.
TGGAACGGGCCATCACCCTCGGGCCCGGCGCCCCGGTGCCGCCGGGCCCGGTGCTGCTGTGTGCCATGACCATGCGCACCGGCTGGGCCCTCACCGTGGGCGGCGCCCTGCTGCACGAGGCCGGCTGCCGTGCCACCATGCCCCTCGTCATCCACCGCCTGCCCTGAGGGCGGGCGAGCGCCGATCAGACGATGTTGAGCGCGTCGAGGAACGACTCGACGAGGCGCTGGTCGCCCATCACCGTGGTGGCGTCACGCCAGGCGGTGCGCGTGGTTCCCCACAGCACGAAGTCGTGGGCGCTCGACGTGACGGTGGCGTCGGCAGGGCGGTCGCCCACCGTGATGGCGATGGCGTCGCCATCACGGGCGACGATCCAGCTTCCGCCGCCCGGCCCGGTGAGCACGAGCCGGATCGTGCCGGTGAGGCGCTGCTCGAGCCCGGGCTGCATCTGGGGCAGGCCGGTGAGCATCCAACCGACCGCCGGGCCGACCAGGGCGTCGTCGGGCGCCGACACGTCACGGACGATCGGCCCGCGCGGGCTCAGCAGATCGATGCGCAGGTGGCAGTAGTGGTCGAACGCGAACGCGTCGGCCAGCTGGTTCATGGGGTACTGGCCGAGGTCGGCCAACGGCACGACCGTGGAGGCCAGCGGCTCGTCCTGCAGGGCGCCCAGGGCGGCGACGGCACCGTCGCAGTAGGCCAGGTACTCGTCGCAGATCTCCTGGTTCGACCACGGCTTGCGCGGCTCCACCAGCAGGTCCATCATCCGCTCGGCGGGCAGGTCGATGGGCTCGGCGGGGGGCGGCGACGGCTCGACGATCTCCTTGAAGTTCGACGACATGTGGGCGACCAGGTCCTTCACGGTCCACCCGGAGCACCCGCTCGGCGCCGCCCACTCCTCGTCGGTGAGGCTGATGATGACCGACTTCACCTCGGCGACGCTGCGAGCAGCCGACGCCAGCCCTTCCTTCGACATCGCGACCCCCACGAGCTCGTCGTCCACCGGTCGGGCCGGCATCTGGTGCCGGGCAGCGTACGTCGTCGTGGTCATGGGAGACAGCTCCGACGGATCGGCTTGCCACGTCGCCGAGGGCCGGTTGTGTTCAACTCTGGCCGGCGGTATCTCTGTCACACCGGTGGATCACGATCGCCGGCGACCCCGCCCCGCCCCCTGCCGAACCCCCGTCCGAGGAATCGCATGTCCCGCGCTACCGCCTACGACGCCTCGTCCATCCAAGCGCTCAGCGGCCTCGCGCACGTGCGGCACCGCCCGCTCATGTACCTCGGCTCGGCCGGCATGGGCGTGGCCGGCCTGCACCACCTGATCTGGGAGATCGTTGACAACTCGGTCGACGAAGCCATGGGCGGCCACGGCGACCGCATCGTCGTGGTGCTCCACCCCGACGGCTCGGTCGAAGTGCGCGACGCCGGCCGGGGCATCCCGGTCGACCCCTTCAGGGACGGTCCCCACGCCGGCCGGTCGGCGCTCGAGGTGGTCCTCACCGAGACGAACGCCGGCGGCAAGTTCGACAGCGGGTCCTACAAGGTGTCGGGCGGCCTCCACGGCGTGGGCGCCTCCGTGGTCACCGGCCTGTCCACCCGGCTCGACGCCGAGGTGTGGCGCAACGGTCGCCGTCACGCCTTGTCGCTGCGCCTGGTGAAGGGCCGCGACGGCTCGCTCACGCCGGGCCAGGCCGCCGAGGGCCTGCGCGACGTCGGCCCGTGCAAGACGAAGGGCGTCACCGGCACCATCATCCGGTTCTGGCCCGACCTGTCGCTGTTCAGCGACGAGCACGGCGTGCCGTTCACCAAAGCGCAGTGGTCCAACCGCCTGATCGGCGAGCGGTTCCGCCACAAGAGCTTCGTGCACCCGGGCCTGGCCTTCGAACTGCGCGACGAGCGCGACCCGGCGAACCCGCAGATCACCGAGTGGTGCTCGCAGGGCGGCGTGGCCGACCTGGTGGCCGAGCTCACGTCCGAGTCCGATGCGGTGTCGCCCGTGCTCAGCTTCATCGGCGAGGTCGACGACACCACCGTGCACGCCGCCATGGCGTGGACGGTCGACGGCCGCGACACGTCCATCGGCTACGCCAACGGCGTGTCCACGCCCGAGGGCGGCATGCACATCTCGGGCTTCCGCACCGCCATCACCGATGCGGTCCAGCGCTTCGTCACCGACCGGGGCCTGCTCAAGGACAAGGAGCAGGTACCCACCACCCGCGACATCTTCGGCGCCGCCATGACCGTGGTGTCGATCATGATCCCGGGCCCGCAGTTCGCCGGGAACTCGAAGTCGAAGCTCATGAACACCGAGGCCGGTGCCCGCGCCCGCTCCATCGTGCTGCCGATCATGAGCCGCTGGCTGGAGGAGAACCCCGCCGACGCCAAGCGGGTCGCCGACCTGGCCATCTCGGCCATGCGCTCGCGCACCAAGTCGAACGCCGAGCAGCAGGCGGCCCGGGCCCTGCTGTCGAAGGGCTCGAAGTCGCGCAACGGGCTACCGCCCAAGCTGCGCGACTGCACCGGCAAGACCGACCGACCCAAGGAGCTGCTCCTGGTCGAGGGCGACAGCGCCGGCGGCACCGCACTGGACGCGCGCGACCCGTCGTTCCAGGCCATCCTGCCGCTGCGGGGCAAGCCGCTCAACACCTACAAGGAGACCGTCGACCGGGTCGTGAAGTCGCTGGCCGACCTCATCCTCTCCATGGGCTGCGGCATCGGCGACGACTTCGACCTCGACCGGTTCCGCTACGACCGCATCGTCTGCGTGGCCGACGCCGACAACGACGGTCTGCACATCCGCTCGCTGATCGAGGCGTTCCTCTACACGTGGTGCCCCGGCTTCATCGAGTCGGGGCGACTGTTCTACGCCATGCCGCCGCTGTGGTCCACCATGCTGCGCGGCGAGCGTCTCTACCTGGCCGACGACGCCGCGCTGGCGGCGTACCGGGTGGAACACCCCGACCACAAGGCCCATGTGAGCCGCATGAAGGGGCTGGGCGAGATGGACCACCAGGAGCTACGGCTGGTCATCGGCTCCGGGCGCACCATCGGCCGCGTCGTCGTGGACGACCCGGCCGGGCTGGCCAAGCTGACCGAGCGACTGTTCGGACCGAAGTCCGAGGGCCGCAAGGCCTGGTTCCTGGAGCGCACCGGTGAAACGCTCACCGTCGCCGGCACGCCCGACGCGGCCGGGAACGACTGATGGCCGCGACCAAAGGCCGCAAGCCTGCCCGCGTGGTGGCCGCGGCCGACTTCACCGAGGTCATCGTCGAGCTCCCCGCGGTGGAGCAGCTCGACAAGGACTACTTCGCCTACGGCCAGCAGGTGATCGAGGACCGCGCCGTGCCGTCAGCGGCCGACGGGCTCAAGCCGGTGCACCGCCGCATCCTGTGGGACATGCACGTGCAGCGGCTGTTCCCCGACCGGCCCTTCGTGAAGACGGCCCGCGTGGTGGGCGACACCATGGCCCTGTTCCACCCCCACGGCGACCAGTCCATCGCCGACGCGCTCACCCGCCTGGCCCAGCCCTTCGCCAACCTGGTGCCGCTGCTCGACTTCCACGGCAACTACGGCAGCCCCGACTTCTCGGCGGCCGCCGCCCGCTACACCGAGACGCGCCTGGGCTTCGCCGGCGTGCTCCTGCTCGACGACATCGATCTGGCCACGGTGCCCATGGTCGAGAACTACGAGGGGTCCACCGAGGAGCCGGTCGTCCTACCCGCCGCCTTTCCCCACCTGCTCGTCAACGGGGCCAACGGCATCGCCGTGGGCCTGTCGTCGTACCTGCCGCCCCACGACCCGCGCGAGGTGTGCGCCGCCACGCTGCACCTGATCGCCAACCCCAGGGCGTCGGTCGACGACCTCATGACCTTCCTGCCCGGGCCGTCGTTCCCGCAGGAGTGCACCATCACCAACGGCGACGAGATGGCCGACATCTACCGCGCCGGCGTGGGCCGCGTGGTGGTGCGGGGCGCGTGGACCGTGGAAGATCTGGGCCGGGGCCGCCAGCAGCTGGTCGTCACGTCGCTGCCCTATGCCGACACCACCACCGGCTCCACCGAGAAGTTCATCGCCGCCGTCGGCGAGGCCATCGACGAGGGCAACCTGGCCGGCATCGTCGACTACAACGACGAATCCTCCGACGGCGCCACCCGCATCACGGTGGGCCTCACCTCCGGTGTGGCCGCCGAGCAGATCATCCCGGCCCTGCTGCGCTGGACGAACCTGCAGGTCACCAACAAGGTGCAGATGCACTTCCTGGACGAGCACGGCTCGGTGCGCCTGTACAACCTGCGCACGTGCCTGCAGGCGTGGACCGACCACCGCGTCCGGGTGGTCGTGCGCCGGTCGCAGAACCGCCTGGCCAAGATCGATGACCGGTTGCACCGCCTGCGCGGCTTCCTCGCGGTGCTCATCGACATCGACCGCACCATCCAGATCGTGCGCACCTCCACGTCGCGAGCCGTGGCCCGCCCCGCCCTCATGACCGAGTTCGCCATCGACGAGGGCCAGGCCAACGCCGTGCTCGACCTGAACCTCGGTCAGCTCACCGAAGATGCCGTGATCGAGTTCAAGAGTGAGACGCGCGACCTCGAGAAGGAGGCGGCCAAGCTGCAGCGCCTGCTGGCCTCGCCCGCCGCCCTGCGACGCCAGGTGGGCACCGAGCTCGAGGAGGTGATCCCCCAGTTCGACGGTGTCGCCCCGCGGGTCACCACCATCACCACCGAGGCCGTGCAACGCGTGTCGAAGGCGGCCATGGTGCTCGACGAGCCCGTCACCGTGCTGGTCGACGCGGCCGGGTACGTGCAGGCCCAGCGCACGGGCTCGAAGGCCAAGCCCAAGCTCGAACCGCTGCGCTCGTTCGACACGTCGACCGCCCAGCACCTCGTGGTGGTCACCGCCAGCGGCCAGCTCCACCGGGCCCTCGCCGCCACCATCCCCACCGACCGGCCCACAGCCGCGGTCAACGTGTTCGCCGGGCTCGACCCCGCCGACCGCATCCTCGGCTGGTGGGCCGACCGCACCTTCCCCACCGACCTGCTGCTGGTGGTGTCCGACGGCCAGATCAAGCGGATCGAGGGTGACGACCTCGCCGGTGGCGACCGCAAAGGCGGCATCTCCCTGGTGAAGATGGCGCCCGGCGCCCGCCTGGCGGCGGTCCTCGCCTTCGAGCCGGCACGCCCGGTGACCCTCGTGTCGCGGACCGGACAGGCGGTGCGATTCTCGCCCGACGACGTGCGCCCCATGGGCCGGTCCGCATCGGGCGTGCGCGGCATCAAGTTGGTCGCGGGCGATGCCGTGGTGGGCGCCGCCCACCCCGCCGAGCACGACGACCGCCTGCTGGTCGTGCAGGCCAAGGGCACCGCCAAGCGGGTGGCCATGGGCGACCTGCCGATGCAGGGCCGCGGCAGCAAGGGTGTGCGTTGCGCCCTCGTCACCGGTCGCACCGGGCCGATCACCGCCGTGCTGGGCACGATCGACTCCCGTGACGTCACCGTGCGCGACGCCGACGGCGCCATCACCGTGCTGTCGGTGGGCGCCTTCGCCCTCACCGCGCGCGACGCGCCCAGCGGCAAGATCCGCAACTTCGCCGGGGTCATCACCGGGTTCGAGACCGTCTGATCGACCCGGCCCTCGCCACCGGTTGCCGCTGCTCGGTCACGCGTTCCCCGCACCCGTTGTGCCTTCCCGATCGTCCGGCCGGGGTGTGCGGCCGGGGTGTCGGACCGGGAGTGCAGCCGCTACCGTCAGGCCTCGTCGAAGCCGGCCGACGGGACCGCGCCGGCCTGCGTAGCGCGGGGAGCCCACGTCATGACCGGTACGAGCACCGCCCGGACCCACCGGGCGGACGATCCGCAGGACATCGCCGTCGTCGGCGGCGGCATGGCCGGCCTGTTGGCTGCGCTGCTGCTGTCGCGCGACGGCCACCGCGTCACCGTCTACGAGCGCGACGACACCGATCTGCCCGAGACCGCCGACGAGGCCTTCGACGGGTGGGACCGCAAGGGTGCGGCCCACGCCCGCCAGTCGCACGCACTGTTGGCCCGTCTGCGCCGCATCCTGCGGGAGCGGGCGCCCGACGTGCTCGACGCGCTGCTGGCCCAGGGTGCCACCGAGCTCTCGGTCGAGCGGATCCTGCCGCCCGACATCGCCGATCGCGCCCCCCGCCCTGGCGACGAAGACCTGGTGCTGCTGTGCTGCCGGCGGCTGACCATCGAGTGGGTGTTACGCAACGCGGTCACCGCCCAGCCCAACGTCGTGTGGCGCGGCGGGGTGGGCGTGGTCGGCCTCCTCGCCGATGCCGCCGACGCTGCCGCCACCCCCGCCAGCCCGATGGTGCGGGGCCTTCGGCTCGCCGACGGCACCACGGTCACCGCCGACCTCGTCGTGGTCGGCGGGGGCCGCAACTCGCCGGTGCTCGAATGGATCGCCGCGCTCGGCGGGCCGGTGCAGCCGGTCGAGGAGCAGAGCGACGCCGGCATCATCTACCTGTCACGCTTCTACCGACTCCGCGACGGGCAGGAACTGCCGCTGCTCACCAAGGACGGCGCCGGCGGCGACCTCGGCTACGTCGCCTTCGCGGGGTTCTATGGCGACAACCGGACGTTCTCGATCACCTTCGGCGTGCCGACGGTGGACCGCGAGCTGATGGCCATGCGTGACGCCGACGCCTGGGAGGCGGCCATCCGCACGCTGACGCCGCTCGAGCCGTGGACGGCCGACGGCCTCGCCGATCCGATCACCGGGGTCGAGTCGATGGCCGGGCTGCGCAACCGCATCCGCCGCTTCGTGATCGACGACCAGCCTGTGGCCCCCGGGCTCGTGGTCATCGGCGACGCCGCGCTGGCCACCAACCCCTGGTACGGCAAGGGTTGCTCGCTGGCCGGCATCGCCGCCGAGGCACTGTCCGAGGCCCTCGTCACCCACGGTCGCGATCGGCTGGCGCTCGCCCGTGCCATGGACCACGCCGTGCGCACCGAGATGGAGCCGCACTACGCCCTGTCGCTGCGCCAGGACGCCGACCGGATCAAGCTGCACCAGGCCTTGCACGACGGCACCGAGCCCGACGCCATGGCCGTGGCCACGCGCGACTTCATCTTCAACGGCCTCATCCCGGCGACCCGCGCCGATCCCGACGTGTTCCGGGCCTTCTTCCGCTCGTTCAACATGCTCGACCACCCCGACGCGCTGATCGCCGACGCCAAGGTGATCGGCGCCGCCATGGCCGCCCACGCCGCCAGGGACCAGCGCCCGCCGGCCCCCGAGCTCGGCCCCGAACGCGCTGCGCTCCTCGCCGTGATGGCCGCCGCCGGCCCGTAAACGACCTCGTTCACCGACCCGACGAAACCTGGGCGCTCGTCACCGGACATCTCGACGCGCCTCGATCCGACTTCGGTCTTGCTGGCGGCCGGCCACGGCGGCGACAGCCGCCACCGGTCGCCGGCCAGCCGTTAGCCGGCCGAGCATCACTTCGTCGCGCATCCTCGCCAGGCTCGGGGTCACGACGCGCGTCAAAGCAGCGGCCGTCGCCGCTCGACGCGGGCTCGGAACCGCCCGAGGCGGCCCGACCGGCGGGGTCAGGTCGCGGCGATGGTGACGTCGTGGCGACGCCCGTTGCGGTGCAGGGTCAGCGGCACCGAACCGGGGTGCGCCGCCAGCGACCGCTCGAGACAGGTGAGCGACCGCAGCGGCGTGGCGCCACTGGCGACCAGGAAGTCGCCGACGTGGACGCCGGCGTGCGCCGCGGCCCCGTTGGCGGCGACCGCCTCGACGAGCAGGCCGGGTTGCGCCGGCAACCCCACCGCGGCCCGCCGTTGCTGACCGATCGTGGCGGGCGCGACGGTGAGGCCCAGCCGATGGTCGGGTCGCTCGGCCACGGGCTGTTCGATCTCGACCAGCAGGGCCTTGAGCAGGCGTCCGAGCAACGCCTGCTCGTCGGGAGACAGCGCGGCCACGAGCTGGGCCTCGTTGGCGAGGTGGTCGGGGGCGACGGCATCGAACATCTCACTGCCGGCGTCGGTGAGCGTCACGCGTGACGCCCGGGCGTCGGCGGGGTCGGCCTGGCGCTCCACCAGGCCGCGTTCGACCAACTTGTCGATGCGGATGCTGACGGTGCCCGATGTCAGGCGCAAGGCGGTCATGAGCTGGCGTTGCGAGAGCTGGAACGGCGGGCCGGCCCGCCGCAGGTTGGCCAGGACGGCGAAATCCGTGTTGGTGATCGTGGCGCGGGCGAAGACGCGGTCGATCTCGTTGTTCCAGGCCGCCGCGAGCCGAGTGAGCCGGTAGACGACACCGATCGGGGACATGGGGGCGCTGGCCCGGGACCAGCACGTGATGCCGTGGCGCATCGAGGACGCGCTGCACGAGTTGGGCGCCAACGACATCCAGGCCGGGCTGTTCAAGCCGTTCGCCGTGCGCGACGGCAACCTGCTGACGGGCCAGCAGAACTTCTCCGGCGCCGACGTGGCCAAACTGTTGCTCGACGCACTCGGCCGCTGAACCACTCCGTCACCACCACCACAGGAGCATCCGATGGACACCGGGGACGCCTACCGCTCCCGCCGCAACATCCGCGACTACGACGACCGCACCATCGATGACGCCGTCGTCGACCGCATCCTCGACGCCGGCCGGCGGGCGCCGTCGGCGTTCAACTCGCAGCCGTGGGACTTCGTCGTCGTCACCGGGCCGCGACGCCCTGGTCGAGCTGGCCACGGTGTGGCAGGGGGCGCGCCACGTCGCCCGTTCGGCAGCGACGATCGCCATCATCACTCCCGTGCAGCCCGACCCCGACAAGGCCCGGTGGGCCGAGTTCGACCTCGCCGGTGTCGGGGTCGATGCGCAGCAGGTGGACCCAGCCGTTGAGCACGAGGTCCTGCACGACCGCGTGGTCCGAGACGACGGCATCGAGCGGCGCACGGGGTGCCTCCACGAACACCGACAGCCGCAATGGCTGATGGCGGAGCTCGCGACCATCATGGAGCGACTGCATCGCCAGCCCGATGCGCAGGTCGCCGCCGTTGCCTTCGAACACCCCGATGCGAGCTCAGCAGCGGTCGCCTGGTGGAGCTCGCGGTCGTGCCCGACCTCTACGAGAACTTCTACGGCATCAAGGTGCAGCGGCGCTACGAGCCCACCCTCGTCGGTCAGCTGCTGGCGCGCCCCGACGCCGACGTGCTCCGATCGCCGGTGCCGTGAGGGGGATCAGTACTCGCGCTTGATCACGAAGTAGGAACCGCGGATGGTGCCGGCCAACTTCGACTTCTGCCGAGCGAACTTGAACCGCTCGGCGAGCTCGGTCGGGATCTCCATGCCGTCCGACAGCTTGAAGCCGACGGCCCGCTTCTTCGGGTCGTCCACCGAGTACATGACGTTGATCGACAGGCCGCTCTCGTAGAACACGTAGGCCATGCGCAGGTTCTCGACCTGGAACGAGGTCGCCTCCAGCGGGCGAGACTCGATGGTGATGTCGCGCTCCTCGGACAGGATGCGATGCACCCACTCGACGGCCTTCTTGGCCGTGGCCGCCGGCTCCACCGTGAAGGTGTGGTCGTACTTGTTCTTGAAGTAGCGAGCTTCGTTGGCCCGCAGACCAGCGAGTGCATCCGCCACCGGCGACGACTCGAGCCCGACGGTGGAGACCGTCACGAAATCAACCACGTACGCCATCGGCTGCTCCCCCGGGTCCGAGGGCTCACCCCTCGATGGCGCGCCACGCTAGCGAACACACGGAGTCGGTACACCCGAACGAGCGCTACGTGGAGCGGCCCGAGCGTCGAGCGCTGACCGCCGCGCAGGCAGGTTGGGGCGCGCCCAGGCCACGAACGCCGCGCTGATCCCGATCCACAGGACGGGGCGCCGACGGCGTGGGCCTGGCTGCCGTCGAACGCCACGACATCGCAGCCGCGGAGGAAGCGTCTGAGCTGCACCTGCCGGGCGCCCGACGGGCGGCCTCGGTCATCCAGGCCGACACGCTGACGCCCTCTGCTGCCGCGGCCCTGACCACGCGGTCGTGCACATCGGGATCGACCGTGATGGCGAGCTTGGGCGACGGACTCCCGCGGGGCACGGTACGACCACACGACCGTGGTAGGAGGGTTGGAACCCTAGGTCGGGTTTGGTCCGGCCGACCACCTGCGTTCACGATGCTCACCGTTCGCGCAGGAACCGGCGCAGGATCTCGGCGCCGGGGTAGGAGCGCATGTCCGGTCGCCCGAGACGTTCCCACGCGTGGTCGACGGTGAACAGGCCGCGCATCAGGAAGTCGGTCACCATCTGCCGGAAGTCGGCGGGGCCGAGCTCGGGCGCCAGGTCGATGGCGGTGCGCAGCGCGGTGGTGCACCGGATGCCCTGCACCTCGGTGATGTCCGACTCGGGGATGTCGCCGTAGTGGACGACCAAGTCGAGCCCGCCGGCCGCCCGGTGCTCGACCGGGAGACCGTTGCCGTCCACGCCGAGCGGCACACCTTCATCGTCCCAATCCTCATCCGGGCACCAGCAGGTGGACAGGTCGGTGAAGCAGAACGGGCAGATGAGCATGACGGCCTCCTGGTGCGTGAGCAGCGGAGCGCCCCAGCAGGGGCTCCGAACAGGAAGCGCAGGGCTTCGAAGATCACCGTGGTGATCGGTCGCGAAGCTAGGCCGTCATGGCCCCGCGCGCAACGGCCGGCACCGGCCGACGACCACGCCTGCTAGGAAGGGCGTCGTCGACGCCGTGGGGAGCGTGGACGCCACGAGGGGGACGACATGGGGATCCGACGGGTGGTGACCGGGCACACGCCCGAGGGCAAGGCGATCGTGGCCAGCGACGAGATCGTCGAGCCGGTCAGGTCGCCGGTCGCGCCGGGCAGCGAGCTCTACGGCCTGTGGGGCGGCGACGGGGCGCCGACGTTCCCCGACGACGGCTCGAAGCCGCCGTACGTCACGTGGTTCCCGGCCGTCGGTGGCTTCCGCTTCGGCCTGTTCGTCGTGCCGCCCGCGTCCACACCGGCGCCCGATCTGAGCGGGGTCGACGTGGAGGCCGCGCTGGCCACGTGGGACGCCGCCGTGCCCGGTCTGCGCGACCACATGGAGCCCGACAGCCCGGGCATGCACACGTCGGACACGGTCGACTACGAGTACGTCATCTCGGGCCGCTGCGTGCTCGAGCTCGACGACGGCGTGAAGGTGGAGCTCGGCCCCGGCGACACCGTCGTCCAGAACGGCACGCGCCACGCCTGGCGCAACCCGTTCGACGAGCCGTGCCGCCTGGTCGTCGTCCTCGTCGGTGCCCACCGCCAGACCTGAACCAGTCCCAACCACCTCGGCGCCGGGGCGAGGCGGTTGCAGCTCGCGACCGTGCCACGCCTGGCCACCGCGCCGGGCTTGGCGAGCGGCCGTCACGCCGGCGGCTGGCGGCCGGCCGGTACGAGACGACGCCCGTGAGTTGGGACCATCTGACCGCCCGGATCGCAGAACGCCGGTCGTAGGCGGCATGGACCTCGAGGTCGTTCTCCACCCGCTCGCCGAGCACAACTTCGTCGAGGCCTGGGAGTAGTACGAGGAGAAGCTCACGGGTCTCGGTGACCGGTTCCCGGCCGCCGTGTGGGTCGCACTCGATCGGGCCGCCCAATAGCCGAACGCCGGCGCGCCGACGCGCCGACGCGCCATGACGACGGCAGGGTCGTGGAGGGACGAGTCACGACGGCCCGCTTCCCGTACGCCATCAGGTACCGCGTCGCGCGAGCGCGGCGACTCCTCGGGCTTGCGATGCCTCCTGCCGGGCGACGCTCGGGCAACGTGCCCAGGCGGGAGAGGCGGCGACCACGTGAGCACACCGTCGTGGCCGTCGGGCCGTCGGGCCACCGCACCAATCAAGCGCCGACCTCGCCACCGGCCAACCGGGCCACCAGCTCGAGCAGGGGGCCACCTGCGGTCGCAACCGCGGCGACAACCGCCGGCCCGTCCATCCGCTCCACCTGCTCGAAGTCGCCCACCACTTCGGCCTCCCCGCTCCGGGGATCATGGCTCACACGCGATCGAGGCGACAGCGAATTCGGGGCGTCCGAATCCGGCACATCGGAGACTGCGTGCGGCGCGCGGCGCCCGCCGAGCGTGCTCGTGGCCGGCCGATGCTGCCCGCTCCGGATCGTCGCCGAATGTCGGCTAGCACGATCTGCCGATGAGTGCGGGTCCGGCAGACGCTGCTCACGGTCGCGCTCCTGCGCGCCGGCGGCATCCCGGCGCGAGCGCGCTGCGGCTTCGCCGCCTACTTCGTGCCTGGCTGGTACGACGACCACTGGGTGGCGGAGTACTGGGACACCAGCGAGCGGCGATGGATCATGGTCGACGCTCATGGTGGCGACGGCGATGCGACGGTAGTACTTTCCGAGAATCCGAAGGTAGGATTGGCCCATGGCACGGACCACGCTTCGGGCAAAGGGGCAGCTGACGCTGCCCGACGAGATCCGGTCGGCCGCCCGCCTGGAAGAGGGTGACCTCCTCGAGGCCGAGATCACGCCCGACGGGATCCTGCTGCGCCCCCAGAAGCTCATCGACGCGACCCAGGCGTGGTTCTGGAACCCGACCTGGCAGGCGGGCGAACGCGCGGCCGACGCCGACCGCGTCGCCGGCCGCGTCGAGGCCTTCCCCTCGGGCGAGGCGCTCATCGCCGGACTGCAGTCGATCGCCAAGCCCGTCAGGCCCCGCCGAAAGCGCTGAGCCGCGTGCCCATCTACGCCTGGCTCGCCCGGTTCCGGGCGGACTTCGAGCGACTGACGCCCGCCCAACAGGCGGCGTTCCACGTCGCCGTCCAGCAGTTCGTCGACGATCTCCAGGCGGCCCGCAGGTTCCGCAACGGGCTCCGCGTCAAAGGAGTCCGGGGTGCGTCCGGCCTCTTCGAGATGACCTGGAGACCCGACGGCCGGGCCACGTTCGAGTACGGACCGGAGATGACCGAGGGCCAACCCCACGTCATCTGGCGCCGGGTCGGCACGCACGCGATCTTCGAGCAACCCTGACCGACGCCCTGTGTTGTCGAGTGCTGCTGAGCTGGGGATTCGCGTTCCCAAATGTCGGTTGGTGTCTGTGGACAACCGTTGATTTCGGTCCGGACCCGATGGTCAGGCCGCGGCGTTCATCGCTGCGGCGCCGTACCTGAGTCCGGCCACCCCGGACCAGCTCACAAAGGCCGGCCTGAGCTACCTGGACACGACCGGCAACGTGTCGCTGCGTTCGTCGCGGCCGGCGATCTACCTGCGCACGGTCGGACGAACGAAAGATCCGTGGCCGTCGGATGAGACGCTCCGGTCGTTGCGCGGCAAGGGTGCGGCTCGCGCCGTGCGGGCACTGCTCGACTTCCGCCCGCCCTATGGCGTTCGCGAGCTCGCTGGGCGCGCTGAGGTTCCGCTCGCCTCGCTGGCCCGCGCACTCGACCTGCTCGGGCGCGAGAACCTCGTGGCGCGGGCACCGCGTGGGCCGGTGACGAGCGTCGACTGGCGGCTTCACCACACTGACCGACAAGCTCGCCAAGTTGGAGAAGGGATACGCAGTCACCGGCGCGTTCGGAGCGCAGCGATACGCACCCATTGCGGCCCTGGACGCGACCCTGCGGAGGGCGACGAACTGCTCGCATGGATGGAGGAACACGAGGATGCCTGGCGATCTTGATCCTGCATACGTACTCGCTCGCACAGCGCTGCTCGACGCGGCCGAAGCACTGGCGCCGCACCTCGACGCCGTCGTCCTCCTGGGCGCCCAGGCGATCTACCTCCACACCGGCGAAGCCGATCTCGCCGTTGCCGCGTCCACCACCGACGCCGACTTCTCGGTCGAACCGCGGACCCTCGGCAACTCGCCGCTGCTCGACGCCCTCCTCACACAGCGCGGTTTCACGCCACGACAGCACCCGGGAGGCTGGCTCAGTACGGGCGGCGTCTACCTCGACATCATGGTGCCCGAACCGCTCGCCGGCCCCGGGCGTCGAGGCGCAGACCTCGGCGCGCACGGTCGCCGCGCCGCTCGGCGCGCGAAGGGCTTGGAAGGTGCTCTCGTGGACCGCCAGCCGCAACTCATCGCCTCGCTCGAGTTGACGACAACCGAACGGTGACGATGAACGTCACGAGCGCTCGCTCAGCGGCGGCGCGAGAGCGCGGCGATTCTTCGGGCATGCGATGCCTCCGTTCGCCCGATCAGCGGCAGCTTGTCGTGCATCGTCGCCAACGCCGCGACCGCACCGATGTACCCCGACGCTTGCGCAGCTTCCAGATGTGGAGTGCTCATGCGCTGTCGCGGTTGGGGTGTGCGCTTCGGACTGCGGCGTCGGCGTCTGTGGCGCGTTGGGCCAGGGAGTCGCGGTGGTCTTCGCGTCGGGCGGTCATGTCCGCGTCGGTGAGGGCGAGGATCGGAGCGGCGGGCAGGCCGGCGTTTCGTCCGCCGTCGATCGCGACGGTGGCGACGGGGATGCCGTCAGAGCGGGAGCCATGTCGAGGATCGCCCGCAGGTGCTCGGCGATGAACGCGTTGCCGGTGAGGGAATCAACCGCGCCACATGCGGCGGGACCGCATGTCAGGTCGTCGACGATCAGGCGTCCGTCCGGGCAGTGCACGAGTTGCACGGTAACGATGCCCGTCGCGTCGAGCCCGTCGACGATCGATCGTGCCGTCGAGATCGCACGTTCACGAATCGACCCGGCGAGCAGCACTTCGCGGCGAGGCCCAAGCTCGTTCTGGAGGGTCGAGGTCACGGCGTGGATGGCCTGCTGTCCCGACGGTCGGCGAGCCAGGACGACCGTGACATGGGGTGCCAACGGAATCCACGTTTCGAGCAGCCACCGGCGCGCGCTGTTGCCCGCCCAAACGTGATCAAGACCGCTGTACGGTCGGACCACAGAGTCCGCAGTCCTCTCGAGTCCCCAACGCGACGGCCGGAGACGGACCGGCCAACCATGCTTTCGGCCGAAGAGTTGCACGTCGCCATCAGCGCCTGCGTCGACCTCTTCGAACTCGGCAACCTCGAACCCACAGTCATGGAACGCGTACCGCGCCGCGAGCGGATCGTGCGCAAGGTGAATCGTCGACGAGTTCGGTCGCAGCTTTCGGTCGGCGACATCCATCAGGGCGCAGAAGATGTCATACGAGCAACCGAACTCGACCGCGACCGCTGCCGAACGGCCGACGAACTCATCGAGCGTCTCAGCACGTTCACCGGTTTCCTCGGAACCTGCGGAGCCGTCGGTCCTGAATGTGATGAGGTCGATTCCGAGGCCCGACGCTACGGCTTCGAACTTGCGCGCCGACTCCACTGGCCCGACAACGCCGACCTGCGCCACCGTGCGAGAGCTCATCGGACGACTGTCTCGGCCCACGGTCCATCCCATCCGAACCGCACTGTGTCAGTCCTCGCCTTGGGCCTTGGTGAAGCTGGGCTGCCCGTCGAAGTGTTGGAGCAGCTCGACGTGACACCAGGCGAGTTCGGCTTCGACTCGGCCGATCAAGTCGCGGACCGCGGCGAGCGCGAGCGGCTCGTCGCCTCGGCGGATGAACCGGCAGCGGTACTGGTCGACGACGTCGATGTTGCGGTTGCCGTCGGGATACACCTTGGTTCCCCGGTTGGAGATCATCTTCAACCGCAGTGCGCTGCCCTCGGCGAGCCGTTCGAGGACCGGGCCCAGCTGTTCGGGATACAGTCCTGTCTCGACGAAGATGTCGGTCCCGACGATCTCACGACTCGCTGGGCGCACCATGACCGGATCACGCAATGCCGGGGGGATCAGGATCGGTTGGGCAGGGCGAACGGTGTAACCGTCGACGCGTGCACCGAGATTGGCGATGATCGCCTTCGCGTACTGACTCGTCGACACACCCCGGTCGTATCCGACGACGTCACCGGTCAGCGTTCCCTGCTGCAACGTCGCCAGTACAGCGTGCTCGACCGTTTCCGCGGCTTCGAAATCTCCCAAGTACTTCAACATCATCACCGCTGACAGCACCACCGCCGACGGGTTGATCACGTCCCGCCCGGCATACTTGGGCGCCGACCCGTGGACCGCTTCGAAGATCGCGACGTCGCTCCCCAAGTTCGCTGACGGAGCGAAGCCGAGACCACCCACGAGGGCCGAGGTCAGGTCGGACAGGATGTCACCGTTCATGTTCGTCGTCACGATCACGTCGAACTGTTCGGGCTTCTTGACCAGTTGGTGGGCGCAGTTGTCGACGATCACATGCCACGCCTCGATCTCCGGGTACTCCGGAGCGATCCGTTCGAACGACCGCTTCAGTTCGCCCTCGGTGAGCTTCATGATGTTCGACTTCGTCGCACACGCGACCGAGCGGCGCCCCTCGCTGCGAGCGAACTCGAACGCCAACCGGACGATCTTGTCGCACCCCTTGCGCGAGATCAGCTTCAGACACTGGGCGACGCCAGGGGTTTGCATGTGCTCGATCCCGGCGTACAGATCCTCCACGTTCTCGCGGACCACGACCAGATCGATCCCCGACCCGCTGTACCGGGTCGTGACACCCGGCAGCTCGCGGACCGGGCGGATGTTGCCGTACGTCTCGAACAACTTCCGTAGCGTGACGTTGGCCGATTTCTCACCGTAACCGACTGGTGTGCCGAGCGGGCCTTTGAGCACGACCCGGGTCCGGTTGATGGATTCGATGGTGTCCTCTGGCACCCCCGACGCGACACCGGCTTCGAAGATCCGTTCTCCGGCATGGCGCTCTTCCCAGTCGATGTTCACGCCAACTGCGTTGACGATGTCGATCGCGGCGTTGACGCATTCGGGGCCGATCCCGTCGCCGGGGATGACGGTCACGGTCCGGGCAGTGGTGGAAGTCATGAGTGTACGAAGTCCCTGTTCGAGAAGTGGGTGGAGTGGTGGTCGACGCTGAGGATGTGGAACTCGCGGTCGATCCGATGCTGCAACTCGATCACGCTGCGATACCCGACCGCCATGTCCGCACGGGTCAAACGGAAGTGACAGCGCAACCGACCCGCACCTGCCGACTCGACATCGGCCACCGCGAACGGACCACCAGAGGTCAGCGATCGCAACACCTCCGCCACATCAGCGCTGTCGGCTTCGCAGTCGATCTCCACACACGCCGTCTGCACCATCATCCAGATCTCCCGTCGCTCACAACATGGTTAGTAGAACATGCTTTCTGGTGCAGAGTCAAGTTGGACGGGATCCCCGTGAGATACCCGGCAGCGCTGCCCACCGAGCGCGCGGGCAGGAGCATCCGGTCCCGCGACGACGACCCCGGTGGCGGCGAAGGCTTCGAGTACCTGCAACTGCTCAGTGAGGCCATGGTGCCGAAACCGTGTTCCAAAGGCCATCAGCTGGTCGCAGGAAGAGGTACGGTGGGGCGATGGTCAAGGAACTGCCGTCGGCACCAGCGCAAGTTCCGTCGTGGACGTTCCTGACGAACCACGCCCACGTCCTGGTCTGCATCGCTCAGAACACCGAGGTACGCCTCGCCGAGATCGCCCGCCTCGTCGGCATCGGCGAACGAGCCGTGCACAGCATCGTCCAAGACCTCGTCGACACCGGCTACGTCACACGCACCCGCAACGGAAACCACAACGTCTACGAAGTGTTCCTCGATCGACCACTGCGTCACCCACTCGAGGCCGGCCATCAGATCGCCGACGTGTTCGGTCCCCTCGCCCACCGATCGTGAACGGCCCACTTCAGATCTCGACGTGGGATCCGATCTCGAAGACTCGGTCGGGCGGGAGGTTGAAGAATCGGCTGGCGCTTTCAGCGCCGCGATTCAGCACGACGAAGAGTTGCTCGCGGACCGGGTGCATGCCGGGCACTTTGCCGGCGATCACCGACTCGTGCCCGAGGAAGTAGGTCACCTGGTTCGGGTCGATGCTGCGCCCTGGGAGGTCGACGTTGGTGAGCGCAGTGGGGACATCGGCTTCCTCCATGAACCCGAATCGCAGGCACACCTGGTACACGCCGGGTTGCACCCGGGTCACTTCGGCGCGTTGGTGGGCTGGAATGCGTGGGAGCTCCTCGATGACGATCGACACGATCAGAGTGGTGGTGTGCAACACCTTGTTGTGCAGCAAGTTGTTGATCAGGGCTGGGGGCGCCGTGCCCCGGTCTTTGAACAGGAACACAGCAGTGCCATCCACGCGGGTGATGTCGGTGAATTCGTCGAGTACTTCGTCGATGGAGCGTTCACCTCGTCGGATGCGTGCGGCGACGAGTTGTCGACCTGTGCGCCATGTGGCCATCTGGGCGAGGAGTACGACGGCGACTGCGAGCGGGAACCAGCCACCCTGCGGGATCTTGGGGATGTTGGCGGCCAGGAATCCGGCGTCGACGGCGAGCAGCGGGGACATCACGATCGCGGTCTTCGCTCTTGACCAGCGCCAGTTACGGCGGGCGAGCACGGCGATCAGGATGGTGGTGATCAGCATCACGCTCGTGACGGCGATGCCGTATGCGGCGGCGAGATTGCTTGACGTCCGGAACGCGATGACGAGCCCGACGCTGCCCACCATCAATGCCCAGTTGACGAGCGGCACGTAGACCTGACCGTGGTGGTCGCTCGAGGTGTGTCGGATCGCCACCCGCGGCAGGTAGTCGAGTTGGACTGCTTGGACCGTCAACGAGAACGCTCCTGAGATGAGCGCCTGCGAAGCGATCACCGATGCGAGCGTCGCGAGTACTGCCAGCGGGGTGACGGCCCACTCCGGCGCCATCCGGTAGAAGGGGCTTTCGATCGCGGCGGGATCACGTGTCAGCAGCGCCGCTTGCCCGAAGTAGTTCAGGAGCAGACCGGGAAGCACGATCGTGTACCAACCGATCGCGATCGGGCGCCGCCCGAAGTGTCCCATGTCGGCATACAGCGCCTCACCGCCGGTGACGACGAGGAAGATGCTGCCGAGGGCGAGGAACGCTTTGAGGGGTTCGGCGGCGAAGAAGTGGACGATGTGGATGGGGTTGACGGCGCCGAGCACGCCGGGTTCCTGCACGGTCTGCGACAGTCCGAGAACGCCGAGCACTGCGAACCAGACCACCATGATCGGTCCGAACACCTTGCCGATCGCGCCTGTGCCGCGACGCTGCACCGCGAACAACGCCACCAGGATCACGCACGTGATCGGGATCACGGCCGATTCGAACGCGCTCGAGGCGATCCGCAACCCCTCGACGGCGCTGAGTACCGAGATCGCCGGGGTGATCAGACCGTCGCCGTAGAGCAGCGCCGTGCCGAACACGCCGAGCGTGATCAGTGCCCCGGTCGCGCGGCTGGTGGTCGACTTCGGCATGATCAACGCCGTCAGGGCAAGGATGCCGCCCTCGCCGTGGTTGTGGGCTTTCATGACCACGGCGATGTACTTGACGGAGATGATCACCATCAGCGCCCAGAACGCAAGCGATGCCACACCCATCGCGTTGGTCCGCGTGACATCGAGGTGCTGGTGTTCGATCGCCTCACGGAAGGCGTACAGCGGGCTGGTCCCGATGTCGCCATAGACCACGCCAAGCGCCGCCAGGGAGAGCCCTGCGAGCTGACGCTTCGAGACCGGACCGGCGTGGGTGGCGCTCACGCCGTTGCCGTCTCCGCCCTGGCCCGCATGATCAGCGCGGCGATGAACAGCAGCAGCATGATCACCGCGGACCCGACGCACCAGCGGCAGATGGCGTGGATGACGAACAGTTCGAGATAGGTGAGATAGGCGGAAAAGGCGACCCCGCCTCCGCTCAGGAGGCGGAGCAGGCCGGGCCAGCGCCGGTTGTCGGGCTGCTGCAGCGCCAGCAGGCTCAGCCCGAGCAGGACAGCGTAGCCTGCCAGGCCCAGCAGTGGAACTTCAATCCCGAG
>JAYVMH010000040.1:0-9891 GCA_043759015.1 Actinomycetota bacterium | reverse complement strand
ACACAGTTGGCATAGTCATCGCTGTCTACCGGGTCCACTCTCGCCCTTGAGGGATGGGGGACTACCTCAGGTGTCTCAGGTCATGCTGACAGAAAGGGCGCGCCACGACCTAGACCGCCCGGTCGGCTCCGAGGTGTCCGGCCGGATCGCGACCTCGACGACACTCGAGTTCGCCCGCGGCACCGACGAGGCGAGCCCGATCACCATCATCATCGAGTGGAGCGTGGTCGAGTACAGCTGCGGTGTCAACGTCCAGCGCGGATCGGTAGCCCCGAGCGCAGCAACAGTGAACGTGACGATCGCCGCAGTGAACTCGGTGGCAGCCGCGTTCGTCACCTGGTCGAAGCTGCCGAACCCCCCCGATACCACTTGGGGCGGCAACGACCCGCTGGTCGGCGAACTCACCAGCACTACCAACTTGCAGCTTCGACAGGACATCAGTGCCCCCTCCGCGACGATCTACTGGCAGGTGGTCGAGTTCACCGACCCCACCACGATCAACGTGCAGAAAGGCAGCACGTCGCTTACGGGGGGAGCGACGTCGACGACGGCCACACTCGGGACTGCGGTGACCACCGCACGCACCTTCGTGCTGGTCGGCGCTCGGAGCTCGGGCGACGGTGTGGATATCGGGTCGGGCATGGTCCGCGCCAGACTCACGAACGCTACGACGGTCACCTTCGACCGCAGCGTCGCCAACTACGACGTGACGGAGATCTCGTGGCAGGCGGTCGAACTCAAAGACGGCTCAGCCGTCCAGTCCGGCAGCGCGAGTCTAGGTTCGGGTACCGCATCGACGACTGCAACGATCACTGCAGTGGACCTTGCGAAAACCACATCGTTTCTGTCGACTCAGACGAACGGCGGCCAGAACGGAGGACGTACGGCGTACGTCACCGACGACATCATTGGCGTGGCCTGCGCCACCGCCAAGCTGACCACTACCACCCAACTCACACTCACCCGCACCAACACCGCCGCCGCCGCTGACTTCGCCTGGTTCGTCGTCTCTTGGGGACTGCCCTAGCCTGGGGTCAGTTCCATCGTGACGGCAAGGTGCGTGTCGCACATCGTCCGAGCACCGAAGGCCAGACCACAGGTTTCGACCGCAGCCGGGGGCCGGTGCTCGGTGATGCGGCCGCGTTACGTCCCAAGCGGGTGCCCTAACGTGGGTCTGTCCACCTCGTCGGCGGCGACCGCGGGCTGGCGCCCAGTGTGCCCCGTAGATCCGTTGCGAGGCGGGGAACGCGCGGTCGCCGCCGCGAGTTCCGAGCGCTGTTGACGCCCCGGCGGGGTGACCCCGAAAGGCAACAAACCCCGATCGCGCATCGTGACCCGATGCTCGACCGTGTGGTGCGAGCAACCCGCAAGTTCGCCGGCCGCCCGATAGCGGTCGCGTGCGACATGACGGGCCGGATCGCTGGTGCCACCTCAACCGGTGTCGAGCGCGGCGCGCCACGGTCGCCGAATCGGTGGCGCACGGCCCGGCGCGTCGGCCGGGTGGATCGTAAGCTGCTCACCCAGGTGGTCTGGGTGAGGGCACGATGGTCGGCCTGCCGCGGGTCGGGGTCGACCTCACGCGGCATCGGCCGAGAGGCGAGCATCCAGCCCTCGACCCCGCCCAGCAGCGCCAACTGCCCGACGACCGCGGCTTCGTCGACGGTGGGCGGCTCGGCCCCGCGGCCCTCCAGGCCCGCCGGCCCGCCTTGTCGGTCGGGAGGCAGTCGGTCGCGGTCACGGCGGCCGACGGTAGCGGCTCGCCCGGTCAGTTCCAGATCGTCACGTACACCGGTGGACGGAAGCGGCTGGGAGGAACGCCGCCGTCGCTGCGGTGCATGGCCTGCAACGCCTCGGGTGTCGTGAGGAACCGCCCGAACGCCACGGCGGCCGGTACGCGCCGCGCGCCGGCGAGCATCGACACGTACCAGAGCATCTCGATCGGGGTGCCCTCAACCGGCAGCGGCACCAGGCGACCACGATCGACCTCGTGCTGCACCAGATGCATGACCGCGAGGCCGATGCCCTGCCCCTCGGCGACCGCGGCGCGGGCCGCCACATCGCTCGGAAACACGCTCACTCGGCGGTCCGGCACCCCCAGGCGGGCTATCACGCGTCCGGGTCCGGTCGATGCGTCGATGCCTCCCGGATCGACCATCCAGTGCTCGTCAGCAAGCTGACGAAACGTCAGCTTCGTGGCGCGGGCGAGGCGATGAGCGGGCGACGCGACGACCTGCAACCGGTAGCGGAACATCGGCTCGCTGACCAACCCCTCGGCGGACTCCCCGATGAGCTGAGGGCCGATGGCGACGTCGGCCAGCCGCTCGAGCAGCAGCGCCGCCATCTCCGACGTCGTCACGACACCGACCGTCGAGTTGACCGCGCCTCCCCGCTGGGCCATGGCCTCGAACAGCGGTGGGGCCACGAACTCGGCGACCGTGCTCGTGGCCACCACCCGCAGCCGGTCGGGCGCCCCGGCTTCCTGGCGAACGACCGCTTCGGCCTCAGCGGCCAGGTTGATCATCCGCGACGCGATGCCGATGAGCCGCTGCCCGCCCGGGCTCAAGGTCATACCCGTGGTCGTCTTGCTGATGAGCGGATCGCCGAGGTGCTGCCGCAAGGTGGCCAGCGCCCCCGATACCGCCGGCTCGCTGACGCCGAGCGCGTGGGCAGCCGCCTTGACGGAGCCGAGCCGAGCAACCAGAACGAAGGCCTCCAGCTGCGTGAGCGTCACCCGGGCAGCGTGGCACGTGGGCCGTGGCCGCCGCGCAATGGAGCTAAGCAATTCCTTATCCGGCCCTATCACACCGACCTCGACGGGTCGATGATGTCCTCGCTGGGCGTCCGGGGGTCGCCGCGCAACCGAGCAAGAGGGGGAACCGATGCAAGTACCGGCACCGTTCGAGTATGAGCGCGCCACGAGTGTCGACCATGCGATCGCGCTGCTCGAGCGCCACGGTTCGGAGGCCCGCCTGATCGCCGGTGGGCACAGCTTGCTGCCGATGATGAAGCTGCGGTTGGCACGGCCCGAGACGTTGATCGACATCAACGACCTCGCCGATCTCGACTACATCAGGGTCGACGGCACCGAGTTGGCCATCGGCGCCATGACCCGCCATGCAACGCTGCTGGAGTCGGTGCTCCTGGCCGAGCACTACCAGATCTTCGCCGAGGCCGAGCGGGTCATCGCCGACCCGACCGTGCGCAACCGGGGCACGATCGGCGGATCGTTCTGCCAGGCCGACCCGAGCGAGGATCTCGCCGCCGTCGGTGCTGCGCTCCGCGCCACGCTGGTCATCAGGTCGTCGGGTGGGACGCGCACGGTGGCGGCGAACGCCTTCCACGACGGCCCCTACTCGACCAAGGTCGGCCCGGCCGAGATTCTCGTCGAGGTCCGGGTGCCCATCCGGCCGGGCGCGGGCAGCGCCTACGAGAAGGTTGAGCGCCGCGCCGGCGATTGGGCGATCGCCGCCGCGGGAACGTTCGTGCAGCTCGACGGCGACACGGTTGCCGATTGCGGTATCGGCATCACCGCGGCAGGGGCCGACCACTTCACCTGCCCGGCGGCCGAAGACCACCTCCGTGGTCGCCCGGCGACAGCCGAGAACTTCGCGGCTGCCGCGCAGATTTGCCATGACTCGGTCGACCCGACGTCGGATCAGCGCGGCCCCGTCGACTACAAGCGACATCTCGCGGGCGAGCTGACCCGACGAGCGCTCAACAGATCCGCAGCTCGTGCACGGGGAGACAACGCCTCATGAAGATCAACCTGGTCGTGAACGGTGACGACGTGGAGCGCGACGTCGAACCGCGACTGCTGCTCGTGCACCTGCTCCGAGACGAGCTCGGTCTCACCGGCACGCACTGGGGGTGCGACACCTCGAACTGCGGCGCCTGCACCGTGTGGGTCGACGGCACCACCGTGAAGAGCTGCACCACGTTGGCGGTCATGACCTCGGGTCACGCCGTGCGAACCGTCGAAGACCTCGAGCGCGACGGCCGCCTCGATCCCGTGCAACAGGGCTTCATCGAGGAGCACGGCCTGCAGTGCGGCTTCTGCACGCCAGGAATGATGATGGCGGCCCGGGCCCTGCTCGACCGCAACCCCAACCCGGACGAGGCGACCATCCGCGAGTTCATCAGCGGCAACCTGTGCCGGTGCACGGGCTACGAGAACATCGTCAAGGCGGTGCAGTGGGCCGCCGCCCATCCGGCCGAAGCCGACCTCGCACAAGGAGCATCCGCATGACCGTCACCGAGGACCAGGCGCTCTCACCGGCCGGCAATCCGATGGGCTTCGGAAGGATGCCACGCAAGGAAGACGTCCGATTCGTGCGCGGCCACGGCAACTACGTCGACGACGTGAACCTACCGGGGATGCTGCACGGCGCCGTGCTCCGCAGCTCGTACGCGCATGCCCGCATCGTGTCGATCGACACCTCGGCCGCCGAGGCCCACCCCAAGGTCCGCGCCGTCATCACGGGCAAGCTGTTGGAAACGCTCAACCTGGCCTGGATGCCGACGCTGTCGAGCGACGTCCAGTCGGTGCTGTGCACCGACAAGGTCCGGTTCCAGGGCCAAGAGGTTGCGTTCGTCGTCGCCGACGACAAGTACGCAGCCCGCGATGCCCTCGAGCTGATCGAGGTCGAGTACGAGGCTCTGCCCCCGGTGGCCGACGCCCGCAAGGCGCTCGACGCGGATGCGCCGATCATCCGCGATGATCTCGCCGGCCGCACCGACAACCGCATCTACGACTGGGAGGCAGGCGACAAGGCGATCTGCGACGCCGCGTTCGCCGCGGCCGAGGTCGTCGTCAAGCAGTCGATGATCTACCCACGCGTGCATCCCGCGCCGCTCGAGACGTGCGGCGCGGTGGCCCACATGGACAAGATCACCGGCCAGCTCACGTTGTGGAGCACGACGCAGGCGCCGCACGCCCACCGCACGTTGTACGCGCTCGTGGCCGGCCTGCCCGAGCACAAGATCCGCGTGATCTCCCCCGATATCGGCGGCGGGTTCGGCAACAAAGTGCCGATCTACCCCGGCTACGTCTGCGCCGTCGTCGGCTCGATCCTGACCGGGAAGCCGGTCAAGTGGATGGAGGACCGGTCGGAGAACCTGATGTCCACCGGGTTCGCCCGCGACTACCACATGGACGGCGAGATCGCTGCGACCAAGGACGGCAAGATCCTCGGCCTGCGTGTCAACGTGCTCGCCGACCACGGAGCGTTCAACGGCGTGGCCCAGCCCACGAAGTACCCGGCCGGTTTCTTCCACATCTTCACCGGGTCCTACGACTACCCGGCGGCCCACTGCAAGGTCACCGCGGTGTACACGAACAAGGCGCCGGGCGGCGTCGCCTACGCCTGCTCGTTCCGGATCACCGAGGCCGTCTACCTCGTCGAGCGCATGGTCGACTGCCTCGCCCACGAGCTGAAGATGGACCCGGCCGAGCTGCGCATGAAGAACCTGATCCAACCCGAGCAGTTCCCGTACACCACCCCCACCGGGTGGGAGTACGACTCGGGTGACTACCCCCGCGCGCTGCGAGAAGCCATGCGCATCGCCGGCTACGACGAACTACGCGCCGAGCAAGCCGACAAGCGCGCCAGGGGAGAGATGATGGGCATCGGCTTGTCGTTCTTCACCGAAGGCGTCGGCGCCGGGCCGCGCAAGCACATGGACATCCTCGGCCTCGGCATGGCCGATGGCTGCGAGCTGCGCCTCCATCCCACAGGCAAGGCCCAGCTGCGCATCAGCGTGCAGTCGCAGGGTCAGGGCCATGAGACCACGTTCGCCCAGATCGTCGCCCACGAGCTGGGCATCCCACCCGAGGACATCGAGGTCATCCACGGCGACACCGACAACACCCCGTTCGGGCTCGGTACCTACGGCTCGCGTTCGACGCCGGTCTCCGGCGCTGCCGCCGCCGTGGTGGCCCGACGAGTCAAGGACAAGGCCAAGATCATCGCCTCCGTGGCGCTGGAGTGCTCCGTCGACGATCTCGAATGGGAGCACGGCCGATGGTTCGTGAAGGGCGATCACGACAAGGGAAAGACGATCCAAGAGCTGGCCTTCGCCGCGCACGGGTCGCTCGAGCTTCCCGAGGGCGTCGAGGGTCACCTCGATGCGTCCGTCGTGTACGACCCACCGAACCTGACGTACCCCTTCGGCGCCTACATCTGCGTGGTCGACGTCGACCCCGGCACAGGCCAGGTGAAGGTCCGCCGCTTCATCGCCGTCGACGACTGCGGTCCGCGGATCAACCCGATGATCGTCGAAGGCCAGGTGCACGGTGGTCTGGCCGACGGTGTCGGCATGGCCCTCATGCAGCTGATGGCGTTCGACGAGAACGGCAACCACCTGGGCGGTTCGTTCATGGACTACCTGCTGCCCACGTCGATGGAGTGCCCGAGTTGGGAGCTCGGCATGACCGTGACGCCTTCGCCGCATCATCCGATCGGTGCCAAAGGTGTCGGGGAGTCGGCCACGGTCGGTTCGCCCGCCGCGGTGGTGAACGCCGTGCTCGACGCGCTGCAGATCCGTCACGCCGAGATGCCGTTGACGCCGGCCGTCGTGTGGCGGGCGATCCAGGGCAATCCGATGACCCGACCCGATCTGGCGGTCCAGTAGCGTGAGCAGGACCGATGTGGCCAACGAGGTCGCGGCCCGCGCGGCCGAACTGACGGCGGCTCGGGTGCCGTACGTGCATGCGCGGGTGGTGCTGGCCGAACGCCCCACGTCGGCCCGTCCGGGCGACGAGGCACTCGTACTCGCCGACGGCACCATCATTGGCTTCGTCGGCGGAACGTGCGCCGAGTCGACCGTGAAGGCGCAGTCCCTGGTCCTTCTCGACTCCCACCGGTCGCTGCTGCTGCGCATCACACCCCAGCCCGAGGAGCACGCTCCGGGGCGCCTCACCGTGCACAACCCGTGTCTCTCTGGTGGCACGCTCGAGATCTTCCTGGAGCCGATCGTCCCCGCCCCCCGCGTCGCGGTGACCGGCGACTCCCCGATCGCCCGGGCCCTGGTGCGGCTCGGTGCGCGGCTCGGCTACGACGTGATTGCCTCGAGTTCGGCCGAGGGAGCCGCCGCCGTGGTCGTTGCGTCGCACGGTCGCGACGAGCACGAGGCTCTCGAGGCTGCGCTACGCGCCGGGGTGACGTATGTGGGCCTCGTCGCCAGCCGCATGCGCGGCGCGGCCGTGGTGGCCTCACTGAACGTCGACGCCGAACTGCGGTCCAGGGTCCGTGCGCCCGCGGGACTCGACATCGGAGCGCGCACCCCCGAGGAGATCGCGCTCTCGATCCTGGCCGAGATCGTCGCCAGTCGGCCGAGACCGTCGGGTCGGGTCACCGGTGACGACGCACAGCCGTCGACCGAAGACGTCGTCGGCGCAGTGGTCATCGATCCGGTCTGCGGCATGTCGGTGGCAGCGGTCGGCACGTCCCTTCACCTCGATCACGAGGGAAGCGCCGTGTGGTTCTGTGGCAGCGGCTGCCTTCGGGCGTTCGCTGCCGACCCAGCGGCCTACGTGGCGTGATCCGGGTCGTGCATCGATGATCCACGACCACAGCAGCAGCCTGGCGGAGATGGTCCCGACGATCGACGTGCTGCGCGCCGCGCTCGATCGCACCGACTACCTGGCCGACGACGGGATGGCCAGTGCGCTGTTCTGTGCGGTGCGGTTGCCGCAGCCGCTGCTCCTTGAAGGAGAGGCGGGCGTGGGCAAGACGGAGGCCGCCAAGGCCATCGCCCGCGTGCTCGACACGCCGCTCGTCCGGCTCCAGTGCTACGAGGGCATCACCGCCTCCGAAGCACTGTACGAGTGGAACTATCCGCGCCAACTGTTGGCCATCCGGGTCGCCGAGGCATCGGGCCGCCCTCTGCACGAGGCGGATCTGTTCGGGCCTGACTACCTCATCAGGCGACCATTGCTGCAGGTGCTCGAGCATCCGGGGCCGCGACCGGCGGTGCTGCTGATCGATGAGATCGACCGGGCCGATGACGAGTTCGAAGCGTTCCTCTTCGAGCTGCTGGCCGAGTCGTCGGTGACGATCCCCGAGCTCGGGACCCAGCACGCCGTCCACGCTCCGATCGTGGTGCTGACCTCCAACCGCACCCGCGACCTCCACGACGCCCTGAAGCGTCGATGCCTCTACCACTGGATCGACTATCCGGACCGCGAGCGCGCCACAGCCATCATCCGTCGCCGCGTGCCCTCGAGCACGACGACCCTGGCGGCGCAGGTGGCGGAGGCCGTCGGCCGTCTGCGCACGCTCGACGTGCAGAAGCCGCCCGGCATCGCGGAGGCCATCAACTGGACGCTGGCGCTGAACCTGCTCGGCGTCGCCGCCCTCGACGACGCGGCAGTGAGAATGACCATCGGGTCGGTGCTCAAGTACCAGGAGGATGCCGAGGCGGCGAAGGAGCGCGGGCTTGCGTGGGTTGCTGGAGAAGGTTGACCTGGCTGGCTGTGTCGGGGCGCTCGGCGACCTGATGCACCAGGCCGGCGCCCCGGTCACACCCGAGCGCAGTGGACGGCTGGCGACGGCGATTCACCTCGCCCGTCCGGCCACGGTGGAGGATCTCTACTGGCTGGCCCGGGTCACGCTCGTGTCCACCCGGGCCGACATCGAGATCTTCGAGCGCGTCTTTGGCCAGGTGTTCCGAGGGCTGCTGGACCCGGCCGACTTCCGTGGCGACGCCGCGGGGTCACCACCGCCGGGCGTCGCTCGAAGCCGATCGCACCCCGATCGACCCGGCGAGCCGCGTGCGGGAGGGACGGCACCCGAGCCGACGGCCTCGTCGCCGGGCACCGACCGAGGATCCTCGGACGACGCGCGCGAATCGATCCTCGCGGCGGTGAGCAGCGAGGAGCGGCTGCGCCGCCAGGAGTTCGCGTCGATGACGCCCGCCGAACTGGCGGACCTCCGCTCGCTCATGGCCCGTCTGTCGCTGGCGGCGCCTCGGAGGCGGAGCCGTCGCACGGTGCGACACGGCAACGGGGCCGCCATCGACTTGCGGGCGTCCTTCCGACGGTCGCTGCGAACGAGCGGGGACCCGGTGGTCCTGGTGCGGCGCACGCGACGGACGCGCCCGCGTCGGCTCGTGTTCCTCTGCGACATCTCCGGCTCGATGGAGCCCTACGGTCGCGCCTACCTGCAGTTGCTCCAGTCGGCCGTCGGTGGCGCTCACGCGGAGGCGTTCGTCTTCGCCACGCGGCTCACTCGGCTCACCCGCGTGCTGCGGGAGACGAACCCCGCCGTCGCGCTCATCCGGGCCGGTCTCGCCGCGCCCGACTGGGCCGGCGGCACCCGCATCGGTGAGGCCGTGAAGGCGTTCAACGATCGCTTCGGTAGGAGGGGCATGGCCCGCAATGCCGTGATCGTGGTGGTGTCCGACGGATGGGAGCGTGACGACCCGCTCCTGCTCGGGCGCGAGATGGAACGGCTCGCACGCCTGGCGTACCGGATCATCTGGGTCAATCCGCGCAAGGCCGCACCCGGCTACCGCCCCGTCGTCGGCGGCATGGCCGCGGTGCTGCCCCACGTCGACGCGTTCGTCAGCGGTCACTCGCTCGCGGCCATCGACGAGCTCCTCGCCGCCATCGCCGCACCCTGAGACGGTGGCGGGACTGCGAGGCCTCGACCGGTCGCATCGAATCGGTCCCTCGAGGATCAGCTCGACGTCGAACGCGAGCTCATTGCCATCGCCGTCACCAGCGGGCGCAGGGAGCCGTAGCTCCTGTTCCATGTCCGCACCCGCCGCCGGTCAGTGTGGGGATGTGGGGGGGTGGAGGCTGGCGGTGATCTCGGTGGCGGTGACGGGTCGGCGCCAGTAGTAGCCCTGGCCGGTGTGGCAGCCGCTGGCGGTGAGGATGGCGACGGTCTG
>JAYVMH010000039.1:0-4480 GCA_043759015.1 Actinomycetota bacterium | reverse complement strand
TCCGCGCCACCAACGCCTACCTCGAGGCGACCGAGCCCTGGAAGGCCGAGCCGGGGCCGGCGCTCGACGTGGTGATGGGCGACGCGCTGGAAGCGCTGCGCATCGTGTCGGTGCTGGCATCGGTCGCCGTGCCCGCATCGAGCCAAGCCGTCTGGGAACGGATCGGGCTGTCCGGCAGCGTCGACGACCAACGACTGCCGCAGGCCGCTGTCTGGGGTGGCTACCCCGGAGGGCTCCACGTGCTCAAGGGCGACCCGTTGTTCCCCAGGCGATGAACGGCTTCGTCGACACGCACTGCCACCTCTACGACACCCGCGGGGTGCCGGTCGACGACGTGATCTCCGCGGCTCGTGCCGCCGGTGTGACGACCATGATCAACGTCGGATGCGATCGCGACACGACGGCCAGCGCCATCGAGATCGCGCGCACACACGAGGGCATCTTCGCCACGGCCGGCCTTCACCCCCACGAGGCACGGCACGGGGTCGCCACGATCGTGGACCTCCTCGACGACCCTGCCGTCATCGCCGTCGGCGAGTGTGGACTCGACTACTACTACGACCACTCGCCACGCGACGCGCAACGCACGGCGTTCGCGGCGCAGATCCAGTTGGCTCACGAGCGTGCACTGCCACTCGTGGTCCACACTCGCGACGCATGGGCCGACACGTTCGACGTCTTGAAGGCCGAGGGTGCACCGGAGCGCACGATCTTCCACTGCTTCACCGGTGGGCCGGACGAAGCGGATGCGTGCCTCGATCTCGGTGCGTTCCTGAGCTTCAGCGGGATCGTCACGTTCAAGACAGCGGTGGATCTCCATCGCGCTGCCGAGCGGTGCCCGGCCGACCGGCTGCTGGCAGAGACCGACAGCCCATACCTCGCGCCGGTACCCCATCGAGGCCGGACCAACCAGCCTGCGTACGTCACCCATGTGGTGCAGTTCCTCGCCGACCTGCGCAACGAGCCGCTCGAGCACATCCGGGCGACCACAGTCGAGAACGCATGCCTTGCGTTCCCGGCATTGCGTCCGTAGCCTTTTCGTGCGGACGAACGGCGGCACGCCGAATCCTCCGCCCGCCTCATCATGAACGCCTTCGACCGACGCCGTGTGGTCGTGGCCTGCGTACTCACGCTGGTCGCGCTCTCCACCCTCTGGGTGTTCAGCCACAACTCGGCGGCATCGAGCTCGAACGGGGCCGGCGGCGGCCTGCCACTCCCCACTGTGCCGCCCACCACCGCGTACCGTCCGTCGCCACCGCTGTTCGTCGGCGGTGACCCGAACCCGGTCCAACCCGGCGTCGTGCCCATCGCCGTGCCACCCGCGCCCGGGCCCAACGACGTGCTGGCCAAGGCGTCGTTCCATCGCTACGTGGGCCTGGTCGGGTTCAGTTGCACCACCGCGTTGGCCCCCGACGGCGCGACGATGACGATCACGAACGTCGACAACGGACAGAAGATCGTCTGCACGAACACCACGCAGGCCGGTGTGGTCATCCCGGCCGGCACGGACCTGGTGATCGATACCGCGTTGTACGTGTCGATCGGCGATCTCGCCGACGCGCCGCTCTCGGTGCGCGTGAGCTGGTAGGCGTGCACAACCGAGGCGACATCACGGAGCTGCTGTCCGACAACGGGCTCGCTCCGCGCCGCGATCTCGGCCAGAACTTCGTTGCCGACGCGAACACCGTTCGGCGCATCGCACGGCTTGCCGAGATCGGGCCCGGCGATCGGGTGATCGAGATCGGCGCCGGTCTCGGTTCGCTCACGCTTGCACTCGCCGAGACAGGGGCGAGCATCACCGCGGTGGAGATCGATCGCGGTGTCGTGCCGCTGCTGCGCGAGATCGTCGCCCCGCTGCACAACGTCCGCGTGATCGAAGCCGACGCGATGCAACTGGACTGGACGGGGCTGCTCGGCACCGAGACCGGCTGGGTGCTCGTGGCAAACCTTCCGTACAACGTCGCCACGCCTTTGATCTGCGATCTGCTCGACGAAGTGCCGCAGATCGAACGAATGCTGGTGATGGTGCAACGCGAGGCCGCCGAGCGGTTCTGCGCGGCCGCAGGCACCGAGCACTACGGGGCCGTCAGCGTCAAGGTCGCCTACTGGGCCACCGCGCGGGTGGCCGGGTTCGTACCGGCCAGCGTCTTCGTGCCCCGACCGAACGTGGAGAGTGCGCTCGCCGACATCAGACGACGCCCGCTGCCGGCGGTCCCCGCGCCGGCCACCGACGTCTTCCACCTCGTGCGCACGGCGTTCGGTCAGCGACGCAAGATGCTCCGACGTTCGCTCGCCGGCGTCGTGACCGCGGAGGTGTTCGAGCGTGCCGGCATCGACAGCCAACGCCGACCGGAGGAGCTCGACATCGACGAATGGGGTGCCCTCGCCCTCGCGTGGAGAGCCGCAGCGTGACCTCGGTCGTCGTGCGCGCGCCGGCCAAGCTGACGCTCTCGTTGCGGATCACCGGAGTGCGCGACGACGGCTTCCACCTCATCGACGCGGAGATGGTCACGCTCGACTGGGCCGACGTCGTCACCATCACACCCGACGCCGACGGCGTGTCGGCGGACGGACCGTTCGCCGACAGCATGCCGCTCGATGGCAGCAACCTGGTGGCGAAGGCGCTCCGTCTGGTCGGGCGCCGGGCGGCGATCCACCTTCATAAGGTGATCCCTCACGGCGGCGGTCTCGGCGGCGGCTCGTCCGATGCAGCCGCGGTCCTGCGCTGGGCCGGGTGGGCCGACGTCGCCGGCGCCGCGCAACTCGGCGCGGACGTCAGCTTCTGCCTCGTCGGCGGCAGGGCGCGGGTGCAGGGAATCGGCGAGCTCGTGCACCCGTTGGCGTTCGAGCCGATGGCGATCACGCTCGTCATCGCACCGCTGACCGTCAGCACACCCGCCGCCTACCGAGCGTGGGACGAAATGGGTTCACCGCGAAGCGGTGGGCCGAACGATCTCGAGCCGGCAGCGCTCGTGGTGGAGCCGGCGCTTGCACGCTGGCGGGATCGCATCCGCGACGCCGCGGGCCAAGCGCCCGTGCTGGCAGGCAGCGGGGCGACGTGGTTCCTACGCGGCCACCACCAGCTCGCCGAGGCGCTGCCGGATGCGACGGTGGTGCTGACGCGCACCGAACGCCGAGGTTGAGGTCGCCCGAAGTCGAGCGCTACTTCTTGCCGCGCTGGCGCGCGTGCCGCGTACGGCGGAGCATCTTCTTGTGCTTCTTCTTGCGCATGCGCTTGCGGCGCTTCTTGATCAGTGAACCCATAGCTCGTGTGACGCTAGCGGCTCGGACCCCTCCCCCGAAACCCCGACCCCGAAACGACGACCCCCCTAGAAGGAGCTACCGCGGTAGCCTCATCGGGGTCTTTCCGGGGTCGTTCAATGGTAGGACAGCGGGTTTTGGTCCCGCATATAGGGGTTCGAGCCCTCTCCCCGGAACCATCGAGGCCGATTCAGCATGCGCCGAGCTCGGAGAGCAAGCCGACCACGGCGTCGACTTCCTCGAGCGTGTTGTAGTGGGTGGGGCCGAGGCGGACCACGCCCGCCGCGCCGATGCCGAGGAACTCGACGACGGGCAACGCGTAGTTGTGACCGTCCCACGCGTACACGCCGTGGGCGTCGAGGAACGTCGCAACCTCCCCCGGCACG
This sequence comes from Actinomycetota bacterium, assembly GCA_043759015.1. Lineage (GTDB taxonomy): Bacteria > Actinomycetota > Acidimicrobiia > Acidimicrobiales > Ilumatobacteraceae > UBA668. The sequence continues at coordinate 833 of JAYVMH010000039.1, read as the reverse complement.
AGACGTGGGTGGGTGAACGACACGGTAGGCACTCGACGATCGATGGCGGCACGATTCGTGACGCCGCGCACGCACAGATCAGGGATCTGCTGCAGGCCATCGATCAAGCGCAGCGAGAGCCCCTTCTCGTGCTCGACCATCGCCGCCATCGCCGCCTCGATCTGTGCCCGGCGACCGGTCACCGCCGGTGCGACCTCGCCCGCGAGCCACTGGAGGTACTCGATGGCGCCGAGCACGCCGGCCTGTCCCTCCAGGGACTGCGTCCCCGTCTCGAACTTGCCGGGCGCCTGATCGGGCACGACCCGCAGCTTGTAGGCGTGCAGGCGAGAGAGGAGCTCGGCGCGGCCGTAGAGCACCCCCTGGTGAGGGCCGTAGAACTTGTACGGCGACGCGACGAGGAAGTCGCAGTCCAGGTCCTGCACGTCGATGGGTCCGTGCGGCGCGTACTGCACCGCGTCGACGTAGGTCATCGCGCCGACGGCCTTCAGCTGCGCCACCATCTGCTTGATCGGATTGATCGTGCCGAGCAGGTTGCTCGCGTAGTTGAGGGCCGCGAACTTCGTGCGCGGCGTGATCAGCGACGCCAGCTCGTCGACGTCGAACTCGTAGGTGTCGCGGTCGAAGGGAAGCGTCTTGACGACCATGCCTCGTTCGGCCGCCATGGTTCGCCAGGGCGTGTTGTTGCCGTCGTGCTCCATGCAGGTCGTGATCATCTCGTCGCCCTCGTCGAAGAGCGGACCGAGCACCCGCGTCATCATGAACGTGAGCGTGGTCATGTTGGGCCCGAACACGATCTCCTCGGGCGAACGCGCATGGTAGAAGTCCGCCATCGC
>JAYVMH010000038.1:0-4486 GCA_043759015.1 Actinomycetota bacterium | reverse complement strand
CGACGATCTGCGACAGGTTGTACCGGAACAGGTTGTTGCCGTTGATCGAGATCACCAGGGCACCCTGGTCGCCGAACGGGTTCTGGATCACCATGTCGGTGACGTGCAGCTTCTTGCCGACGGGGACGGTGTACTGGTTCGAGCCCGTCTGGCCCTGGGGCACCGACGACGGCAGCGGGATGTTGGCGATGTCGCCCTTGCCCGGCGCCACCACCGACGTGTCCTGGGGGCCGCCCTGGCCGGGCTGCACGGAATCCGGCGCGCTCGTGCTGGCACTGACGCCGAGCCCGCGTACGGCTTCGCGGGCCGCATCGCGCACCGCGGGCTTCACCACCGCGAACCAGCCGATCGCCAGGGCGAGCACGACGGCTCCGGCACCGATCGCCCAGCCGATGAGGTTGTCGGGCACGACGGGCGTCTGCACGAACGTCGCAGGGGCCGTTGCGGTCGGGCTGCCGGGCTGGTCGGCGTCGATCCGGAACGGGATCGTGCGGGCGTTGCGCCACTGCAGCGACCGGGTGTGGACCTTCATCCGCACGAGCGTGCTGGCACCGGGTTCGACACCGACGGCGGGCGGGTCGAACTCGCCCTCGATGCGCCCCGATGGGTCCACGAGGTGGAGGCGACACGTGGCCAGCGTGTTGCCCTTGTTCTCCATCATCATGTCGAAGGTGGCGGTGCGCAGACCGCGCAGCGCGGGCTGCAGCATGTTCAGCCGACGATCGAAGCTCTCGCCGATGATCAGGATCGTCTCGGCGGTGCTGAGGTTGTCGGGGTCGCGCTGGGGCACGATCCGCACGGACAGGGCGGCCGGGCCGGCGATCGTGCTGGCCAGCACGGGCGGCGACACCTCGATGTCCACCACCTGCTGCGTGCCACCGAAGAGCGTCAGCGTGGCCGGACGCACCTTCGTCCAGGCCGCGGGCATCCCGATCGGGGTGATCACGAACGAATCGGTGGTGTCGGAGAGGTTGACGACCGTCAGCTGGAGGACTGCGGTCGTGCCGGGGGCGACCTCGACGTCTCCCGAGGAGAACCATGCCTGTGCTGCCATTGCGGTGTGACCCTACCCAAAGTTCCTGCGACCACGTCGTGATCGATCGAGCACTAACGAATCGTGATGCGGTCGCGGCCGGCTTGCTTGGACTGCTCCACGACGGCGAGCACGTCGTTGAGCAACTGGTTCGGGTCGACCGGGCCGGCACCGACGACGACCCCGACGCTGGCCGTGATGTGCACGTCGGGGGAGATGCCGTGCCAGGTGCGGTTGGCGATCAGCTGGCGCACGCGTTCGAACACGACGCGGGCGTCGCCCGGCGAGGTTTCGCGCAGCACCATCACGAACTCGTCGCCGCTGATCCTGGCAACCGAGTCGCCACGACGACACACCCGCTCCAACACCCCGGCCACTTCTTGAAGGACACCGTCGCCGATCGCGTAGCCGAACCGCTCGTTGATCGAGTGGAAGTCGTCGAGATCGATGAGGCCCACGCACACCGGCGCGAAGTCCTCGAGCACGTCGGGGAGCTGCTGGGTGAGTGCGCGCCGGTTCGGCAGGCCGGTGAGCGGGTCGGATTCGCTGATCGCGGCCACCTTGAGGTGCTCCACGCCGAGCAGCACGTGCTCCCAACGGGCGGTGCGTTCCCTGTACAGCCGCTGATGGGCCTCGCGGAGGTTCCGCTCGAGCGCGGCTCTGGCGTCGTCGTAACGTCCGAGGTACCAGAGAACGTCGACGTCGAGCTCGTAGAGCGGACGAAAGCATTCCGATGGGGGCAGCTCGGCGGCGAGCGCCAGGGCCTCGTCGACGATGGTGCGCACATCCGCGTCGCGGGTGAGGCCCCACAGCGCCAGCGCCTCGCCGATCATCGCGACGAGGATCTCCGAGCGCATGCCGTGCTCGGTGGCGATCAGTCGTGCCTTGCGGGCGTCGTCGAGCGCGGAGTGGTGGTGGCCGATCTCGGCGAGCATCATCGAACGGTGGGCGAGCGCCTTGCACATCGCCATCACCTCGGTACCGCCCTCGGGGTCGAGTGCCGCCGTCGCCGCGTACAGACCGTCGTGGAGCAAGCGGTGCTGCTCGCCGGGATCCGGTTCGCGTTGGGCGGCGTCGTGATACGCGCCCGACATGTTGGCGTACGTGAACTGGCGGTCGAGGTCGTTGTCGGCCAGGCGCAGCGCACGGTCGTAGAGCTCCAGCGCCGCTTCGACGAACCCGCAGTTGGCGTACGTGACCGCGAGGTTGTTGACGACCTGGTAGTGGCGGCTCTCGTGGGGCAGCTGACCGAGGATGAACACGGCCTCCGCCAGCACGTTTGCGGCCTCCGCCCAGCGGCCGGCTCGTGCGTGCTCGTCCACGATCACGCCCAGTGCATCGGCCAGCTCCGGGAGGTGACCTTCGGTGCGCGCCTGCTGGGCGACGACCTTGGCCAAGGCCGTGGCGTCGTCGTAGGACTCGGCGGCGATCAGGCAGCAGGCCTGGCGGATCTGCAGGTTGAGTCGATGCTGCGATTCCATGGTCGCCGCCGCGGCAGCACCGAACAGCTGGGCCGCATGGAGGAAGTCGCCGATCTGGCGACGCTCGATGGCGAGGAGCTCGGTCCGCGGATCCGGGTCGACGTCGGTCGGTGGCTGGGAGGAGGGCAGTGCGGTCACCGGACGTTTCCTTCGACGATGCGAATACGATGCGGGATCGTGACCGCCAACTTCCCCGTCTCGCGGCCTCGGCGGCTGCGCAGTTCGGGGCCGCTGCGCGACCTGGTCGCCGAGACGCAGCTCGATGTGCGCCACCTCGTGGCACCACTCTTCGTTCGTGAGGGCATCGACACCCCGCAGCCGATTGCATCACTCCCCGGCGTCGTCCAGCACACGGGGAGGACCGTGCGTGAGGAAGTCCGCCTGCTGGCGGACCTCGGCGTACGCGCGGTGATGCTGTTCGGAGTGCCATCCATCAAGGATTCCATCGGCTCGCAAGCGTTCGATCCTGAGGGAATCATGCAAAAAACCTTGGTCGATCTTGCGGCTGACGTCGGTGATCGCGTGGTGCTGATTGCCGACCTCTGCGTGGACGAGTACACCGACCACGGGCACTGCGGCGTGCTCGACGGCCCGGCGGGCGATCCGCGCACGTCGGTGGACAACGATGCCACCCTGGAGATCTACGGCCGGATCGCCGTCGCGCAGGCCGACGCCGGCGCGCACGTGGTTGCGCCGAGCGGGATGATGGACGGTCAGGTGGGCGCCATCAGGGCCGCTCTCGACGCCGCGGGGCACACGAACGTGGCGATCCTGGCCTACTCGGCGAAGTACGCGAGCGGCCTGTACGGGCCGTTCCGCGATGCTGTCGATTGCGCGATCGTCGGTGGTGGCGACCGCAAGGCCTACCAGCAGGACTGGCGCAACGCCCGCGAGGCGCTCCTGGAAGTGCAGGAAGACATCGCCCAGGGTGCCGACATCGTGATGGTCAAGCCCGCGTTGACGTACCTCGACGTGATCGCCGCCGTCCGCGCGGCGGTGAACGTGCCCCTCGCGGCCTACCACGTGAGCGGCGAGTACTCGATGCTGCAGGCGGCCGCCGCGAACGGCTGGATCGACCACGACGTGGTGGCCACCGAGCAACTGACCGCGATCAAGCGGGCCGGCGCCGACATCATCCTCACCTACCTCGCCCGCTGGTACGCGGAGACCTACGCATGACCACCCTCCCGCCGCTGCCCCACGACCTGCCGCGCTCGAACGCCGAGCTGTTCGCTCGCTCCTGCGACGTCATCCCCGGTGGCGTGAACAGCAGCATCCGTGCGTTCAAGGCGGTCGGCGGCACGCCGTACATCGTCGAGCGGGCGCACGGCCCGTACGTGTTCGATGTGGAAGGCACCCGCTACATCGACCTCGTGCAGAGCTACGGCGCGGTGATCCTCGGCCACGCCCATCCGGCGGTCACGGCCGCACTCGCAGCAGCAGCCGCGAACGGCACGTCGTACGGCGCGCCGACGCCCGGCGAGCTGCTCCTCGCGCAGGAGATCGCCGCGCGCGTCCCCAGCTGCGAACGGGTGCGGCTGATGAACTCGGGCACCGAGGCCACGAGCACGGCGGTCCGGCTCGCCCGTGGGTTCACGGGCCGCGACCGGATCGTCATCTTCCACGGCAACTTCCACGGTGCCACCGACGCGCTGCTCGCGGCCGGCGGCAGCGGCGTGGCGACGCTCGGGCTCCCTGGCACGGCCGGCGTGCCGGCCGCCGCGGTGGCCAACACGATGGTCGTGCCCTACAACGTGGTGCCGGCGCTCGACGAGCAGGTGGCCGCGGTGTTCGTGGAGCCGGTGGCGGCGAACATGGGCGTCGTTGCACCCCAGCCCGGCTTCCTCGACGACCTTCGGGCCGAGTGCGACCGCGTCGGCGCGCTGCTGGTGTTCGACGAGGTGATCACCGGGTTCAGGCTCGGCACGGGTGGTGCGCAGGGCGAGCTCGGCGTGCGTGCGGATCTCACCAC
>JAYVMH010000037.1:0-2079 GCA_043759015.1 Actinomycetota bacterium | reverse complement strand
CGAGACCGAACAGCAGCAGGCCGAGTCCGACGATGCCGAGCGTGACCGCCCATTCCATCAAACTCGGGAAGTAGTCGGTGCTGATCCGTGGATTGCTGACGGCCGACGTGAGTCCTGCAACTTCTTCGGTTGCCAGCGCCGGGATGACGATGTTGAGCCGCACCCCGATGAACCCGACCGCAATCAAACCGCCAGCCATCGCCGCCCAACGGGCGGACCGACCCCGTTTGGTGGCCAGGATGAAGATCGGGATCGCCGTGCCCAGGAGCAGCTGCCACACCCAGAACACCCACCAGTACTTGCCGGAGAAGATCAGCTTGAGTCCCTCGACGTGGCCGGGCACGTTGCCATATCCGGCGACCAGCCACTCCGACGCCTGGAAGATGACATCGAGCACCAGCAGCCCAAGCACGAGCCGGCCGAGGGCGACGATCGTCTCGGAGTTGCGGTGCCAGCCGCCTTGAAAGATCGCGGACACCAGCATCAGCAAAGCGCCGCCGCTGGCGAGCGCCGACAGCAGGAACAGGATCGGGAACAGACCGCTGTTCCAACCCGGGCGGGCAGCGACCACACCGAACAGGGCGCCGACACCACCATGGAACATGATCGCAACGGGCACGCCGATGATGGCGAGCACCTTGACGACCTTGCGGTCACGAGCGACCGACTCGTCGGAGGTGGCCTTCGCGCCCAGCGACAGCACCTTGTACAGCTTGGCCCGGAACCCGGTGCCTTGCGCTCCGGCGACGAGATCACGACGCAACAGGAACCAGAGTTCAACGGCAAGCAGCACGAAGTACGCGGTGTACAGCCAGATCATCCACGCCATCGGCGACTTGAAGTTCGGGTAAGCGAACACGTTGAACGCACGGCTCATGTGCCCGAGGTCCACCCAGATGGATAGCAACGCGAGCGTCAGTGTGATCAGCGCTTGGAACAACGCGATGCGACCGATCGACTCGAACCGCTTCACCCCGAACACGTACACGAGCGACGAGATCAGGAACGACCCCGCCGACAGACCGATGAAGAAGATGTAGGCGGCGACCCACAAGCCCCAAGGGATGACGCTGCCGTAGTTGGCGTTGAGGTGGCCGTTCGAAAGACGGTCCCACCAGCCGAAGATGCCGATCGCGAAGAACAACCCGCCACCGGCCCAGAAAAGACGCTTCAACCAGATTTCCACGACCGGCCTCCTACAGCAGGTAGTACACGTTGGGCTCGGTACCGAGCTCTTCCTTGAGCCGAACGGCCTGACGCTCGACGAGCAACCGCGAGACCTCGCTCTCAGGGTCCATGAAGTCCCCGAAATGGATCGCATGCCCTGTGCACGTCTTCGCGCACGCCGGCCAGCGGCCCTCCTCCTTGGAGTACTTGCCGTCAGCATCTTGCAGGTGCAGACAGAACGTGCACTTACGCACGTTGCCGATCGGGGACTCGTCCTCGGCACGCACCCGATACTGGCCGAGTTCCGGTGACGGCACATCCGCCCACGCACCGCCAGGTGCGGTGATGTCGTAGTTCTCGCCGAAGTCGAAGTAGCGCGCCCCGTACGGGCAGGCAGTGATGCAATAGCGGCAGCCGATGCAGCGGTCGTAGTCGACGACCACGATGCCGTCCTGCTCCCGCTTGAACGTCGCCGACACAGGGCACACCTTCGTGCACGGGGGGTGCTCGCAGTGGAAGCACGGCTTGGTCATGAACAACGGCCGATCGAACTCGCTGTTGCGAGTGTCCTCGACCACGACGGTGTAGTAAACGCCCGGCGGGGTCTTGTTCTCCGTCTTGCACGCCGCCATGCACGCCTTGCAACCCACGCACCGGCGAGTGTCGATCACCATCCCATAGCGGAACTTCTGCTTCGTCGACGCGTCCGAATCCTCCGCGAACGCAGGTGCGACCGTCGAACCCAGGACGTACCCGCCTCCCAACGCCGCAGCGAGCCCACCCGCTCCCATGGTCAGGAGGCGATCAAGGAACTGGCGACGGTCGAGATCGACCTTGCCTCCCGAATCACGACGTCTCGGAGCGGGCACGTGCACAGCGCCAGGCGGTTCGTCCAGAGCGGTTGTGCACCCA
>JAYVMH010000036.1:0-9939 GCA_043759015.1 Actinomycetota bacterium | reverse complement strand
CCCGTGCCGTGCCCATCACGAGGTCGATCTCGAACCCGTCATCCAACTGCGCGGTCCCCGCGGTGGGAGGGATCAGCGAATGCTCCATGCTCAACAGCAGGGCTGCCGCTTCCAGCGCACCTGCCGCCCCGAGTGCGTGACCGGTGACGCCCTTGGTGGACGTGACGGGCACCGCGCCGGCGCCGAACACTGCGGCCACCGCGGCGGCTTCGGCAGCGTCGTTCAACGGTGTGGACGTGCCGTGGGCGTTGATCTGGCGGATGTCGGCGGCGGTGAGGCCGGCGTCGTGCAGCGCCATCTGCATGCACGCGATGGCACCGGTTCCACCCGGTGCGGGCGCGGTGATGTGATGCGCATCGGCGTTGCTGGCCGCACCGAGCACTTCACCCAGGATGGTGGCCCCACGGTCGACGGCCGACTGCCACTCCTCGAGCATGAACACTCCGGCACCTTCGCCGAGCACGAACCCGTCGCGCTCGGGTGAGAACGGTCGGCTGTGGCCGATCGTGCTCAGTGCCGTCATGTTGCCGAACGACGCGACCCCGATCTTGCAGCCGGCGCTCTCGCTGCCACCGGTGACGCACGCATCGATCATGCCCCACGAGATCAGACGCGCCGCGTAGCCGATGGCGTGGGTGCTGGCTGCGCATGCGGTGCAGATCGTTTCGTTGGGTCCACGCAGGCCGTAGCGCATCGAGATCGAGGCGCCGGCCGCGTTCGGCATCATCATCGGCACGAGGAAGGGCGACACTCGCCGTTCGCCCTTCTCGATCAGCACCTCGATCTGGTCCTCGGTAGAGCGCAGGCCACCCACGCCGGTGGCGAAGATCGTGCCGAACCGCCCGTCGTCCACGTCGGGACGGCCGGCCTGCGCGAAGCACTCCGCCGCTGCGGCGAGCGCGAACTGCTCGACACGGTCGGCGCGCCGAGCTTCCTTCGGGTTGTCGAAGTAGGGCAGCGGATCCCAGTCGTCGATCTCCACGGTGCGCCCGGACGTGAGTCCGGGCCCGTTGAGGCCTCGCCAGAACGCCGCCTTGCCGATGCCGCTGGGTGCCACCACGCCGTAGCCGGTGATGGCTACACGGCGACCTTGGGAACCCAGTCGGGGGCTCGGCATCAGAGCTTGCCCACGACCAGGTCGTACGCCTGGCCGACGGTCTCCACGCCCTCGAGGTCTTCCTCGGGCACCTCCACGCCGAACTCCTCTTCGAGGGCCATCACGAGCTCGACCAGATCGAGGCTGTCGGCGTCGAGATCGTCGCCGAACTTGGCCTCCGGCACGACCTTGTCCTCGCTGACGGACAGCACGTCGACGGCGCACTTGCGAAAACGGGCGAACAGTTCCTGATCCACGGGGATTCTCCTTGATGATGTAACGGGGTGATGATACTGACGGTCAGTGGCCCATGCCCAGACCACCATCGACGGGGATGACGGCCCCCGTGATGTACGCGGCATCGGCGGAGGCCAGAAAGGCAACCACACCTGCGATTTCCTCGGGTGTGGCCGTGCGGCCCAGCGGGACCGCAGCGGTGAGCTCGGCGAGTCGTTTCTCGCCCAACGCGGCGGTCATGTCGGTGGCGACGGGGCCGGGTGCCACGACGTTGCACGTGATGCTGCGCGACCCGAGCTCGCGGGCCACCGAACGGGCGAACCCCACGAGGCCGGCCTTCGACGCCGCGTAGTTGGCCTGCCCGGCAGAGCCCAACAGGCCGACCACCGACGACATCAGGATGATCCGCCCCTTGCGGGCACGCAGCATTCCCTGCGACGCACGCTTGGTCACTCGGTACGCCGCGGTGAGGTTGGCATCGATGACCGAGGTGAAGTCGGACTCGCTCATGCGGAGCAGGAGCCCGTCGTTGGTGATGCCGGCGTTGGAGACGAGCACCTCCACCGGACCGAACTGCGCCTCGACGGCCGCGAACGCGGCATCGACCGATGCCCCGGATGTGACGTCGCACTGCACGCCGAAGAACCCGTCTGGCGGGGGAGAGTTGTTGTAGGTGACGGCGACCTGATCGCCGAGGTCAGCGAATCGTTGCGCGCACGCAAGCCCGATGCCACGTGACCCACCGGTGATCAGCACGACCCGACTCATGCGAGAACCGCCGGGTCGGCGCCCCCGCCCCAGCGCAACAGTGCGCTCGCGGCGGTCATACCGGCGCCGAATCCCACGAGCAGCACGAGGTCGCCGTGATGGATGCGACCGTGATCCAGCGCGTCCGCCAGGGCCAGGGGGATCGATGCCGACGACGTGTTCCCGGTGTAGTGCAGCACCGTCGCGGCCTTCTCGATCGGGATGCCGAGACGGTCGCACGCGGCCTGGATGATGCGAATGTTCGCCTGGTGCGGCACGACCACGGCGATCTCGTCGGCGGTGACCCCGGCGTGACGGAGCGACTTGCTCGCCGAGTCCACCATGATGCGCACCGCGCGCCGGAACACCTCCTTGCCATCCATGTGGATGAAGGCGCCGATGTCGGCGCACAGGAACCGTTCGGCCGATCCGTCGGCGTCGAGGTCCCAGCCGAGCAGCTGGCCCTGCCCTTCGACCGCTTCGAGCACGACAGCAGCACTCCCGTCGGCGAACAGGATTGCTGTGTTGCGATCCGACCAATCGGTGATGCGGGCCAGCGTGTCGGTACCGATGACCAGCACCTTCTTCATCCCCATGGCGATCATGCCGTGCGCCTGCACGAGTGCGTAGACGAACCCGCTGCACGCCGCGTTCACGTCGTATGCGCCACACCGCAACCCGAGCTCGTGCTGCACCGTTGCCGAGCTCGCCGGTACGCATCGGTCGGGCGTGGTGGTGGCCAGCACGAGCGCTTCGATCGACGCCGGGTCGACGCCCGACATGTCCAACGCCTTGCGGCCGGCCTCCACCGACAGCCCGACGGTCGTGCCGCCGACGTGCCGTTCGTGGATGCCCGTTCGCTCGACGATCCAGTCGTGTGACGTCTCGAGCGTCTGCTCGAGGTCGTGATTGGTGAGCACCGTCGGCGGCAGCGCTGCACCCCAACCGGTGACGACTGCGCCGCGTACGTTGGGCGGGATGGTGGGCATGGGTCAGACCGTCCTCAGCCAGGCGATGGGCTGACGGAGCGTGACACGCTCGCCCTCCAACGCGATGTAACTCTGCAGTACTCCCTCGAACGCCGACCGCACCTCGGTGTCGCCGATGTGCCCGAGCACGGTGCCGACCTCGATGTGGCCGCCGTCGGCGACGCCACCGATCGGGGTGAACACGCCAGCCGCCGGACTGACGACGAGACGCTCGCTGGCGAACAGGTGCTCGCCCTCGTGCGTCGTGGTGCGCGGCGAGCCCGCGTTCACCCACTCGAGCAGCTTGTCGAGCTCCTCGGGCGTGGCGATGGAGATCGTGCGACAACCGTCGACGGTCCGCTTGGCCATGCCGGTGAGCACGCCGCCAGGCCCCAGCTCGGCGAAGTCGTTGACGCCGAGCTCGCCGAGCGAGAGCAAGCAGTGCTTCCACCGCACCGGACTGATCAGCTGGGCCGAGAGCAGGCTGCTCCACTCCGTGCCGTCTGCATGGGCGAGCGCGTCCACATTGGAGATGACCGGCACCTCGGTGTCGCGAGGGTTCGCCTCGGCGATCGCCTTGCGCAACCGGTCGCGCGCCGGCTGCATGAAGGGCGTGTGGAACGCGCCCGACACCTGCAGCGGCATCACCTTCTTCGCGCCCAGTACCTTCGCAACGCGACCGGCCGCGGCGACTCCCTCGGGCGACCCGGCGATCACGACTTGCCCGGGAGCGTTGAAGTTGGCGACCCACACATCGCTGTCGGCTCGCCGGCAGGCGACCTCGACCTGATCATCGTCCAGCCCGAGCACCGCGGCCATCGTGCCGGGGTTCTCGCCACCCGCAACGTGCATCGCATCGGCGCGCTCAGCCACGAGCCGCACCGCCTCGTCGAACCCCAGCGCGCCCGTGGCGGTCAGCGCCGTGTACTCCCCGAGGCTGTGGCCCGCGCAGAAGCTGGGCTCGATGCCGAGACGCTCGACCGCGTCCAGTACCATCAGGCTCGACACGAACGTGGTGAGCTGGGCGTTGCGTGTATCCCGCAGTTCCTCCGCATCGGCATCCAGCAGGAGGCGCGCAACGTCGCGGTCGGCAAGTTCTGATGCTTCCTCGACGAGTTCCCAACTGTCGTGGTCGACCCAGGGGCGACCCATGCCCGGCCGTTGAGAGCCCTGGCCGGGAAAGGTGAACGCAAGCATGATCCCAGCAGGCTAGACGGTTACCGGCGGGTACTTCCGCTACTGGACCGGTAACGCGCCGGCCGTTCGATGTGCGCGCTCATGCTGCGGCCCGTTTCGGTGGCCCGGTCGTTCGGATGCGCCCGCTCGGCTCTCGAATCCTCAGCACGCGCTGCTCGCCGAGGGTCAGCTCCCATCCGCCTTCGTGGACGAGCTGATGGTGCCGCCAGCACAGCGGGAGAAGGTTGCACATGTCGGTGCGGCCGCCACGACGCCACCAGATCACGTGATGGATCTTGCAGCGACCAAACCCGACATCGCACCACGGCACCGCGCACCGCCGGTACATCGCCCGCAACGCCCTCCGCTGTGCCCGGTTCGCCAACCGGGTGGTGCGACCCAGATCCAGCACCCCCGGCGCGTACAACACGACGCCGTTTCGAACGAAGACCGCGTGAACGTCGGCTCGGCCCCACAGGGCGTGCAGCACACGCGTCGGGATCTCGACGGGGAGACCCCAATCCACCGAAGGTGGCCCGTCGTTCACCGTGGTGTCGACCACGACGATGATCTCCGGCTTCCCGACCCGCGGGCCGCGGTCGTCGAGCAACCCGAGCAGCGCGTGCGCATTGAGGAACGCAGAGCGCTCGAGCGGATCGCCTGGACACGTCGGTGGAACGCGATCGTGGAACAGCGCTTCGGTCGCGGACTCGACACGCTGGTGAAACGACAGCGCCGCGACCGGATCGAGCGACAACGTGTACACCCGCATGCCACTCGCCCGGTCGGTTCGGCCGCGCAGACGTACGGCCCGCTCCTGCTGCTCGAGCGTCGCCATGCCGGTGGAATGCCCGAGCCGGCGCTCCTCATCGCGAAGCCATCGCCCGAACTCGTTCGCGTGCGTCGAGGAGGCGACTGCGACCGCGCGTGCAGCGTCGGCAAGCATCAGCGACTGAAGCGCGGGTTCGAGCCTGCGCAGCGATGCCGCGAGGTGATCGAGGTGCGACGCCGTGATGACACCCCGGCGCAACGCGGCCAACATCTCCGGCACGCGTTCGGTGACGGTGGCGCGGCGCCGAAGACAAGCGTGTTCGTGAGGGGTTCGTGTGTTCGACTCCTCGGGCGCGGACGACCGCCCCTCTGCCTCGAGCGCGACGACATACTCCAGCCGTGTTGCCTCGCACCACGAGCTCAACCGATCGAGCGCAGCGATCCGCGCGGCGTAGTCGCCTTCGAGCGCATCGCTCCCCAGTGCGAGTACATCAACGTCGACGGCAGGACGCTCCATGGCGTGTACGGACATGATGCACCTCCCCGGCCGTGAGCGAACGCTCGAATGGACTGACTGACAGGCGGGGAAGCCGTGTACCTGACAGCCTAGCTGGACGAACATGTGTTCGCAACCAGCTCCGGAAGATTTTCCTCTGGCGGTCGAGTGGCGCGCCGATACGATCGGTGCGTCACTCGCCCGAGTGGCGGAATGGCAGACGCGACGGACTCAAAATCCGTTGTCCGAAAGGGCGTGTGGGTTCGAATCCCACCTCGGGCACACATCCTTAGGCTTCCGTCCATGTTTTCGGGGTCCTCGGGCACCGAGTAGCTCCGGACCATGAACGAACGACCGTCCGCCCGAGATCGCTCCCGGCGGACATCGCACACTGTGCCGACGATCGCGAACGGCGCAATACACCCTCGCGTGGCCGCCGACCGGCAAGGGTCGTGACCGCGTTGCCCGACCCCGTCGAGGATCGCCCGGCCGCGCCAGCACCCGGCTGGGAGGGATTGCCCGGCAGGCTCGCCGAGCTGGTCACCGGCCCCGTCGCCCCGACCGGGATGACACCACTCACGCTCGTGCACGCGGCCGCACCGCCGACACCGGGCGAGTTCCCAACCGGGCTCGTCGCGCGCAGCGTCGACGCCGCGGGCGCCTACGCCCCAACCTGGCGTCCGGCACCCTCGCCGACACGCTCGGCTGGCAGCCCGGCGTGCTCGCCACGACCCTCATCGACGGCTGGCTCGTCCTGGTCCAACACCCCGAACACGTCGGCGCGCCCCGCGGGCGCTCCAACCACCGGGTCGGCTTCACCGTCACCCCCGGCGTCGGCGAGCGCATCGGCCTGCGCCCCGCGCACCTCGACGGCCGCGCCGCCGGTCCAAGCACCCTGCTGCTCCTCGCCGCCGTCCCCGACCAGGCAGCACTGATCATCATCAACCCGGCGCAGCTCGCCCGGCTTGCACCGCCGCAGGTGCAGCACCTCATCGGCATCGCACCCGAACGCCACCTGGCTGCCGTCCCGGCACCCGCGACGACCGAGGAGGTCATCTGATGAACGAAGCCGCCGCCCACGACGCAGCACTTGGCGCGCTTGCCGCATCGATGGGCATCACCATCGACGAGCTCCGCCGCCGCGTCGACTCCCCACCCATCGCTGCGCCGACGGTCGCCGAACACGTCACCGCCTATCTCGCCCGCCTTGGCCCGTCGACGCGCGAGACGTACTCGACGCATCTGCTGCGCATGGTCCGAGGCGTCGGCCCGGTCTGCGATCAGCTCTGCGCACCGTGCCTCGAGCGCCGGCTGCCGCGCCTTGAGATCGACGGCTCACGCGTCGAGGACTACGTCTGCGGCTGCGCGTGCAAGGCGTGCATGTCGAGCAGGATCACGATCCCGGCGATGGGGGAGCGCACCGTCGGCCCCGACACCTACACCAAGGACCTCGTCCACGACCTGTCGGTCGTCGCCCGCCGCTATGCGATCAAGTCCGGAGTCGTCGACAACCGCAAGCGAGCAACGCGTGGCCTGCCGATGAAGAAGGGCGACGGCCACAACGCCGCCGAGACCGCCGTCGCCGCGATGCGATCCCTCTACGCCACCGCGTCCGCGCACCTGGCCGGTCGCAATCCGGCCCACGAGATCCGCAAGCCGCGCCGCGACCCGAAGGAACGCCGGCCGCTGCAGATGTTCGAGCTCGCTGAGCTTCACCTCGTCACCGCCACCGGCGGCAACGACAGCGAGCTCGACGTTTTGATCCTCGACACGGGCATCGCCACCGGCGCGCGGGCCAAAGGCATCGCCGAGCTCACCATCGGGCAGCTGTGCTCGGACACGCAGATGATCAAGATTCGCGACAAGGGCGGCCGCCTGATCGACATGCCCGTGTCCCGCGAGCTCCTCGACCGGCTCTCCAGGCACACGATCTCCCGCGCCGGCGACGCCTGCAACCCGCGAAGCGCGAGCTACATCCCCGACACCCCGGTGTTCCGACTCAAGAACGGCAGGGCCATGTCGGAACGTCGGCTCGACAGTCTCGCCCAGCGCTGGCAGGGCAGCCTCGAGTGGGCGCGCGATGAGCAGGTCGGGTTCCACCACATCCGCCACACGATCTCCGCGCTGCTCGGCCAGATCGGCCCGCAGTACAAGAAGCGCTACCTCCGACACGCGGACAACTCCGTGACCGACATCTACGGCAAGGTGCCACTCGATGCCTTCGCAGCCGTGATGGCCGAACTCCTCGGGTTCGAGCACCCGCTCGTGCACGGCATCGAAGACCGCCGCCCCACCACCCTGCGCCGCCTCGGGCTCGACCAGGTCGACATCGGCCGCCGCTGACACCACGCTTCGAGCGTCGAACGATCCCAGGCTGAGCAAACCCGGATCCGGCACCGGCAGATGAACTGGGGTCTACGCCACCGGCGATTGCGCCGGGCAGCGCTCTGCTGACCGTGCTGGCCATGCGTACCAACTCCACCGCAGATTGCACCGCCGGCCAGCCGGCGCCGGCGGTCTGCTTCGACTCGTCTGGCGCCACCTCGGCGACGGCGAGCCCGTCGGCACGACCGGCGATTGACGTGTCGAGCGGGCCCCGGACGATGCGCGGGGTGAACGCCACCGCCATCATCGACACCGACAGCCAACGAGCTATCGCTCGCGGGCTCGGCAGCATCGTCGATGTCACCGCAACGACGTTCGGGCATCGCGCCCCGTTGTGCCTCGTCGAGCCGTCGGCGCCGACGATGCAGGTCAGGTTCGCGTGCGGTCCCACGATGCGGCGGCTGGACACGTCCCGCCGCATCAAATTCCGGCCCGGTTCGGACTCGTTGACCACGTTGCTCGGCTGGTCGACCGGAACGCTCGACACCCTCTTCCACAACGGCTGGCTGATCCTGACGCAGCGAGACGCGCAGGCTGGCGCACCACGTGGCCGCAACCGTGCCCACGCCGCATTCCGGGTCGAGCCGACGGGCGTCGAGCGAATCAGCTTCACACCCACCCATTTGCGCCACCTCGGCGTGGACGAATGCGCGGAACTGATCGTCGCTGCAGACCCCTCCGCCGGAAGCTTCGTCGTTGTCGACCCAAACCAGATCCTGCTCGTCGCCCCCAAGCCGGTGCTCGCCCTGCTTGACAGACACCTCACCCCAGAGATCCCCAACAACAAAGGAGAAATGCAATGAACACCACCAACACCAACCACACCGGCTTGACCGACGGCGAGTTCCTCGCCGCCTACGCCAGCCACATGAACATCAGCCTCAAGGACGCCGCACGCCAGGTCGCTGCCGCAGCGGCACCCTTGGTCACCGACGCGGTGACGGCGTTCCTGTCGGGCATCGGTTCGCCCAAGACGGCATCGACCTACGGCACCCATCTCGACCGGCTCGTGAATGGAACCGGGCCGATGTGCGACTCGACCTGCGCGGCGTGCCGCGACCCGAAGGAAGGCTTCGTGTGCCGCTGCGAATGCGAACAGTGCAGGACCAGCCGCGTGTCGATTCCGGCACTCGGAGGTCTGCGGCTCAGCAACACGACCGTGACCGTCCCCTCATCTATGCCGTAGGCAAGTTCGCTCGTCTGCACGCAGTGAAGGAGGGTGCCATCGACAACCGTGCCCGCGTCGCAGCAGGCAAGCCTCCCAAAGCAGCTGACGGTCACAACGCCGAAGAGACGGCGATCAGTGCCGTCCGCTCGCTCCTCTGCCGGAATCCCGAGTTTGTCGACATGTCGGCCTTCGAGAACGTCCGCCGTCCGAAGCGCAAGGCTGGAAACCGTCGCCCGCTCTACGACTACGAGTTCGCCGAGCTGCACTACGTCACCTCCGCCGGCGGAAACGACCCGGAACTGGACGTCCTGGTGCTCGACTTCACCATCGCGACCGGCGCACGCGCTCAGGGCGTGTACGGGCTCACCGGCGGCCAGATCCTCGACTCCCAGCAGATGATCGCGCTGAAAGACAAGTTCGCCAGGACGGACGTGATGCCGGTGTCTGCCGAGCTGATCGCACGGTTGCGGGCGCATGCCACCTCTCGTGGCGGACCGGTGTGCGACCCCGCATCGCCGCTGTACATCCCCGACACGCCAGTGTTCTGGAGTTCGAAGCGCAACGGGTCGGGGCCGATGACCGGCCGGCGTCTCGACAGCCTCGCAGCCCGCTGGCAGGCCAGCCTCGATTGGGCGATGCAGGAGCAGGTCGCGCTGCATCATGTCCGCCACACGATGGGGGCCGTCGTCTCGACCCGCTACGGGTTGCACTTCAAGCGCCGCTACCTGCGCCACTCCGGACTCGACGCGACGGAGAACTATGGACAGTGCACGACCGAGCAGCTCGCGCTGGCCATGTCGGAGCTGCTGAAGTTCGAGCACCCGCTCGTCAATGGCAAGGAGGCCCGTGAGACAGAAACCTGGAGCCGGCTCGGCCTTCGCTGAGCGACTCGTTG
>JAYVMH010000035.1:0-9957 GCA_043759015.1 Actinomycetota bacterium | reverse complement strand
TCGAACACGACCTGATCGTGCTCGCCGACGAGGCCTACTTCGAGATGCGCTACTCGGGTGAGAGCAGTTCGATCGCTTCGCTCCCGGGCATGCACGAGCGCACGGTCCTGCTGTACACGTTCTCCAAGAAGTTCGCGATGACGGGATGGCGGCTCGGTGCCGCGATCGCGCCGGTTGCGATCGCGGACAGCATCGCCAAGTTGAACACCAACGACGAGAGTTGCACCACGCACTTCGTGCAAGCCGCGGGTGTGGAGGGCGTCAACGGCGCGCAGGAGGGCCCGCGGGCGATCCTCGCCGAGCTCGAGCGGCGCCGCGATGCGGCGTGGGGCGAGCTGCACAAGATCGATGGGTTCGTGTGCCCGAAGCCGGAGGCGACGTTCTACCTGTTCCCCAAGGTCACCGACGTGATGGCGACGATGGGCTTCGACGAGGTGGGCGCATTCGCGACCGCGGCGCTCCACCACACCGGGGTGTCGTTCTGCACGCGCAAGCACTTCGGTCGGCCACAGCCGGGCGAGGCGGACCACTTCGTGCGCTTCGCGTACTCGGGGCTGCCGGTCGATGACATCCAGGAGGGCCTCTCCGGTCTGCGTCGCTGGATCGAGAGCGCGTGATGGCGCCCAAGATCGCGGTCACCGGCCGCATCCCCGATGCCGGCTTCGAACTGCTCCACGAGGCCGGCGACGTGGTCGCCTGGGACTCCTTGGAGATCCCCACCGTCGAGGAGGTGCACTCGATGGTCCGCGGTGCCGAAGCGGCGCTGACGTTGCTCACCACCAAGGTCGACGATGCCTTTCTCGACGCCGCCGGCCCGCAGTTGAAGGTCGTCGCCAACGTCGCCGTCGGCTACAACAACATCGATGTCGCGGCTTGCGCCCGGCGTGGCGTGGTGTGCACCAACACGCCGGGCGTGCTCACCGAGGCCACCGCCGACATCGCGATGGCGCTCGTGCTGATGGCCACGCGCCGGCTCGGCGAGGGCGAACGCGTGATCCGCAGCCGCGCGCCGTGGCAGTGGGGGATGTTCTACATGCTCGGCTCGGGCATCCAGGGCCGCCGTCTCGGGATCGTCGGCATGGGCGACATCGGCAAGGCCCTCGCCCGCCGCGCCAGAGCGTTCGGCATGACTATCGCCTACTCCAATCGCAAGCCCGTGTCGCCGTCGGTGGAGGCTGAGCTCGCCGCCGAGTTCATGAGCCTGGACGAACTGCTGGCGACGAGCGACGTCATCAGCCTCAACTGCCCCTACTCGCCGTCGACCCATCACCTGATCGGCGCACGCGAGCTGGATCTGATGAAGTCGTCCGCGTTCCTCGTCAACACCGCCCGCGGTCCGATCGTCGACGAGGCCGCGTTGGTGCACGCGCTCGAGAGCAACCAGATCGCCGGCGCCGGGCTCGACGTCTTCGAGAACGAGCCGACGGTGCACCCCGGGCTGCGTTCGCTGGAGAACGCGGTGCTCATCCCGCACCTCGGTTCGGCGACGGTGGAGACACGGGCCGCGATGGCCCGCCTCGCGGCGCACAACGCGGTGAACGTGCTGAACGGGGTTGAGCCGCCTACTCCGATCCCGTTGCCGGCGAGTTGACCGGCCGGCGCAACGACCGCTCGTGCCACCACGCTCGGCCGGGCACGATCCACGACCCGGTGAGCAGCACGAGCATCACGAATGTCCAGAACGTGTCGCCGGTGGCGTGGTACCAGGTGGCTGTCGGCAGGTTGAGCGGTCGGGGCTCGATGATCACCTTCTGCTCACTGATCTTCGTGCGCTGGTGCACGTCGCCGTCGGGTGACACGAACGCGCTGAAGCCGGTGGGCGCGACCTGCACCAACCACTGGTGCTCCTCGACGGCGCGCAGGCGTGAGGAGGCGATCTGCTGCGACTGCAGCACGGTCCACGTGTAGCTGCTGCCGTTCGTGGGGTTGATGATGAAATCGCCGCCGTGGTTGACACCGTCGCGCACGCTCTCGCCGAAGAACACCTCCCAGGAGATGGCGACCGCCACCGTGGGTCCGTTGGGGATGTGGAGCACCGACGGCCCCACGCCTGCGACCGCGTCGCGCGGTACGCGGTCGGTCGGTGCTCCGAGGGCGTGGAGGAGGCCGCGCAGCGGCATGTACTCGCCGAACGGCACTCGGTGCACCTTGTCGTAGCGGTCGGCGACGGACCCGTCGGGCATCACGACGACCTGGGTGTTCGTGAAGTGGTCGCCGGGCACGTCCTCGGTGACGCCGACGAGGAACGGTGCGTTCAGCCGCTTTGCTTCGCCCGCCACCAGCGAGAGCTCCGGGCTGCCCTCGAACTTCGCGACGTCGATGACGTTCTCCGGCCACACGACCAGGTTGACCGAACCCGGCTTGATGGTCTGTGTCGCCTTCAGGTGGCGATCGAACACGACCCGCGGATCGGTGGTGATGGCGTGCGTGCCCTGCGGCCCGCCGCCCTGCACGGCGGCCACGTAGAACCGAGCGCCGCCATCGATGTTGCCGCCGCCGTGACCGTGACCGCTGGCCGTTCCATTGAGCGCGAACAGCACGACGAGGACTCCGAGCATGACGACGCCGTGCCATTCGCCCTTCGCTGTTGCGCCGCGCTTCTTGGCGAGCTGCGGAACCACCGGCGAGGGACCGGCGAGGGCGAACCCGAGTTGAAACGTGAACCAGGTGAGCACCACCGCGCCGCCGATGCGGGCGATGCCGAGGAAGGGCCCGCCCGCCTGACCGATGGCGAGGCTGGCCAATGGCACGCCGCCAGCCGGAAACACGAATCGCAATGCTTCGGCAAGGGTGTGTGCCGCCGGGCGACCGAGCGCCCGCCACGACCCGCGAGGTGACACCCAGGCAGCGACACCGTGGAACAGTGCGAAGAGCAGGACCGCGACGATGTAGCCGGGCGTGGTGAGGAACCACATCCACACCATTCCCGGGCCCAGCCAGCCGAGACCGAACAGCCAGCCGCGGGTGAGTCGCTCACGGCCCGTGTCCGCCGCTTGGACGGAGGTCTCGAAGAGGGCGACGCCGACGATGGCGAGCGGCCAGAACCCCCACGGCGGCAGCGAGGCAGCAACCAGGAGGCCGCCCAGGACGGCGAACAGGGCAGGGCGGGAAGGGCGGGGCGGGCGCGGCAGTCGACGAGGCACTGTCGATCGACGTTAGCCGGTTGCTCGCCGAAAACGGTGCCGCGTGGCTCACTCTGCGTGATGGAACTTGTTGATCTCTGAACACAGTTGGCATTGCCATCCAAATTTCGACCACCTACCGTAGCCGTGTGTCCTTCGGGGCACACGGGACGCGTTGATCCACTGGCTGCAATTGGTCGCTTCGCCAGTGGGGAGCGAGAGCGAAACCGCCCCACCAGAAGACCTGGGAACCCACCCCGGGCCAGACGTGGAGGTTCGGGAATGGCTCAGTGGCGCGACGCGCTCGCTTCCAAGGCAGGGCGCGTGGTCATGTCCGCACTGCTCCTGCTCGGTCTGGTGACCATCACGCCGCTCTTCAGCGGCGCGGCGAGCGCGCACAAGGCGTCCGTCTCCGCCGAGGTCGCGTGCGACGGCACGGTGACCTGGACCGCTCACTCCTGGTCGAGCGATTCGAAGGGCTCGAACCCCGACGTGCGGGTGCTCGAGCACACGAACGGCAACGACACGAACGGCAACGACACCGAGGTGGGCAAGGGGTCGTTCGGCGGCAGCCAGGGCTATCAGTTCAGCGGCCACTTCCCGTGGCCGGCCGGCGCGTCGACGGTCGTCGTCAGCACCAAGCCGATCGGTGAGTGGGGCAGCGGCCACGAGACCGACGACACCGATCAGGTCGAGCTCGTCAAGCCCGCCGACTGCGATCATCATCCCGAGGTCGGCAAGGTCGCCGAGTGCGAGGACAGCGCGCCCGGCTCCGGGAGCGGCGTCGTGTACTTCACGCTCACCAACCCGGCGGGCCCGTTCGGCCACACGGCCAACTTCGAGGTCGACAGCCCCGACCACACCGGCAGCTCCACGACCGGCAGCAACACGACCGGCAGCTCCACGACCGCACGGCATACGACGTATCACGTGCCCGCAGGTGGCAACGAGAAGTTGAGCTTCCACGATCTCGCCGACGGGCACCACACGGTGCACATGAAGGTCGACGATCAGGACATGTCCGAGGACTTCGAGATCCAGTGCGACCAGCCCGTGCCCTCGGTGACCAAGTCGTCGGCATGCATCGCCGGCGATGGTTCGATCACCGTGAACCTCGCCAACACCGGCGGCGCGGTGGCCACCTTCACGGTCGAGGATCCGATCTCGCATCATGTGGAGACGATCACCCTGCAGCCGAACCAGTCGGCGAGCCGCACGTTCTCGGGCCTCGCGGACGGCCGGTACACCGTGAAGGTGATGGCCGTGAGGATGATGGCAGGCGACGTCGATCTGTCGCAGTACTTCCGGGTGAAGTGCGACAAGGTCGATGTGCCGCCGCCCAACGTCTGCCCCACGGTCGAGCAGAACCGGTACGACTCCCACACGTCCATCGAGGGCACGACCTCGAGTGTGAGCGAGGGACCGTCGACCAGTGCCGACGAGTCGTCCAGCACCACCGACGAGTCGTCCAGCACCGTCGATGACCACCACTGCGAGCCGCCGCCCGCCGAGGGCACCATCGAGGTGTCGAAGGCGTGCGTCGACCACGACGGTCAGGTGACCATCACGCTCATCGCCTCCGGCAAGCAAGGTTCAAGGCCGGTGATGTTCACCGTCAACGGCGTCGCCTACTCCGTCGAGCCCGGCTCGTCGAAGCAGGTCCTGCTCGGCGGCCTCAACGACGGCACCCACACCGTCCACGTCATGGCCGGTTCCCGCGACCTGTCGTTCGACGTCACGATCAACTGCGACCTGTCGCCACGGGTGACCGTGACGCAGGCGTGTGTCGCGTTCGACGGCTCGGTGTCGCTGCTGCTCGAGAACCTCGGTGACGATGTGGATGCGACGTTCACGATCAACGGTGTCGACCACGTCGTCGCTCCGGGAGCCTCCGACACGGTGGTCATCGCGGGTCTCCCCGATGGCCCGTCGACGATCACGCTCTCGATCAACGGCATGGCGCTGCCCGATGTGGTCGTCAACTTCTCCTGCAACCCGGTGTTCCAGGTGAAGGCGGAGTGCAACGCCGTCAGCCACACGGGCACCGTCGACGTGTACTGGTACACGGTCACCAACACCGAGAGCACCGACGTCGAAGTCAGCTGGGACGCCGGCACGGCGACCGTGCCGGCCGGCCAGTCGCGCACGATCGGCTCGCACTCGGCAACGCTGTCGCTCACCTACAAGGGCGACGTGATCGCGACGGCCGCCGCATCGGACGCGACGTGCACGCGCACCGTCACGTTCCAGAAGGAGCTGATCGGCAAGCCCCTCGCGCCCGAGACGTACACGATCACGGTTTCGCGTCTGGTCGGCGATGCGTTCGTGCCGGAGATCACGTTCGATCTCGTGGCCGGCACGCCGAAGACGATCACCCTGCCTTCCACGCTCGACCGGGCAGGCATCCCGTACAAGGTCGTCGAAGTCGGTCGCGGCACCGCCAACACTGGCGTCGTCACACCCGATGCACTGACGCTGTCCGGTCATCTCGGCGAGACGGTCAGCGTCGTCATCACCAACGGCTACGCGTCGGTGTCGATCATCAAGACCTCGTCGGATGCGCAGGTCGGTGTGGGCGGCCAGGTCTCGTACTCGCTGACGGCGGCCAACACGAACGGTCTGACGCTGCACCCGACAGTGGTCTACGACCGCCTGCCTGCCGAGGTCTCCTTCGTCAGCGCGGTCGTCGCTGGCGGTGCAGGAGGGTGCGTGCTCGAACAGACGGCACACCCGCAACTGGTCGCGTGCACGATGAACGCCGCGCTCGTTGCGGGCGCCTCGACGCCCAAGATCACGGTCACGGTCACGGTCGACACCCTCACCCAGGTCGGTGCCACGCTCGTGAACCAGGCCAAGGTGGTGGGAGCCTTCGGGCCGGCAGCGCGCAACATCGAGCCGGCGGGCGCAGCACTCTCTTGCCTGCCTGCCATCGACGGCACAGTCTGCGCGCTGTCGGCCAAGGTCAGCACATCGGTCGTCGAGGTGCTGCCCCCGGTGCCGAGCACCACCACGCCACCCAGCGGCCCCAGCACGACCATCGTCGCCCAGGGAGGCCCGATCCCCTCCGGCGGCAACGACCCGTGGGGTCTGGTGCTGATCGGCGGAGGCTTCCTGGGCATCGGTGGCGCACTGATCGTCAGCCGCCGCCGCGCCGCCTCACACTGAGGTCACACGGATGCGAGTGCGAGGTGCACCACGATGCGCTGCTTCGTGGAGCCCGGCGGGTGGCAGGCGAACAGCGTCGCCGTGGAAGTCGCTGTCTGATCGAGGATGTACATCGCGGTCGGCTTCACCACCTCGGTGCCGATGACGTGGTAGACGAAGCGGCCGTCCGGTGTGGTGAAGATCACCTCGTCGCCCGGCACGAGGAGGTCGATGTGCCGGAACGGCCTCGCGTGGCTCGTGCGATGGCCGGCGATCACGACGTTGCCGCGATGGCCGGGAAGGGCCGTGCCGGGCCAGTGGCCAGGACCACCGTCGAGGACGGTCAACGCGACGCCCTCGTACATCGCTACCCTCACACCGATCTTCGGGATCTCGATCGTGCCCAACGACACGCGGGGAGTGACTGCGTGCGGTTGAGGCGGCTTGGCCGGAACCGGCAGCGCGTCGAGCGAAGCAGGTGATCCCGTGGTCGTGGAGGTGGTGGTCGTGGAGGTGGCGGAGGTGGTTGCCGCGATGGTCGTCGACGTGCCGGTACCGGAGGGCGCCGACGACCCGGTCACACTCGAGGTCGCGCCGGCGTCGGACGAGTGGCGCACCGGGCCGCACGCGGCGACGAACGATGCGATCACGAGCACGAGCGATCCGAGCATGGTCCGTTGCCGAGTCGTTGTCACGACCTCATTGTGCCATTGCAGCCAGGACGTCGGAGATCGCCCGCGACGCCCTCTGGGCCGAGTTGATGCACGCAGGCACGCCGATGCCGTGGTAGCCGGCGCCGGCGATCGCGAGACCGCGAGGCAGCGTGGCCTCCAACTCGGCGACGATGCCGGCGTGATGCGGTCGGTACTGAGGGAATGCTCCGGGCCATCGCGACACGCGGTGCGCGCTGGGCCGCAGGGAGAGCCCGAGATGGCCGCCGACCTCCTCCACCGCTGCCGTCAGGAGCTGCTCGTCGGAGAGGTGCAGCACCGGTAGGCCGTCGCGGCCCATGGAGATGCGCAACAGCACTGCGTCGGCCAGAGCCCAGTGCACCCACTTCTGCGAACCGAACGAGGCCGCCGTCACGAGGCGTTGGACGGGCTTGGGGACGAGGTACCCGCTGAGCGCGCGCAGATGATCCGGCCAGTCGGCGATGGGCACGGCAAGCGTGACCATCGCGACATCCGCCGCCGGAATGGAACCGAGCGTTCGAGCCGCGTCGGAAAGCAGTGGGCCGAGCAGCTCGCCAGCGGCCTTCGAGGGGCAGGCGAGGACCACGCCGTCGAAGCGTTCGTCGTCGACGCGCCACCCATCGCCGTCGCGGCCGATCGCAAGCACCTGCGCGCCGGTGCGGATCGTTGCTCCCGCATTCGTGGCGGCCGCGGCGGTGCACAGCGCGAGCTCACCCATCCCGCCGCGCGGTGCGTAGAAGACCGGGCCCGCGGCGGCCGAGGGCTTCGGCATCCGCCGCCCGGCGACGAGGATACTGCGAGCCTTGTTCGCGAGGTCGGCGATCTGGGGCACCGCGGCGAGGCTGAAGTGATCGGTGTCGGCCGCGTAGATGCTGCCCACGAGCGGGTCGACGAGCCGTAGGTGGATCTCGTTGCCGAACCGCGCCCGCACGTAGGCGCCCAACGAGTCGGGTTCGGTACTCGTCCGTGAACGGAACGCCTCGGTGGCCGCCCGGAGCTTGCCCGGCCACGAGATCAGCCTGGATCGGGCAAGCGCCAACACATCGGTGGGCATGCCCAGCAGCAGGCCCTGGGGGATGTCGTGCAGGCCGTCCCACCACACCGCGGCCTTGCTCGCAGCGGGCGACACGAGTTGGTCGCCGAGACCGATGGCGTTCGCCAGCCCGGTCCCCCACGGGAGGCGGGCAAGGAACGCGTCGGGCCCTTCGTCGATCGCCGAGTGGCCTGCGAACGGGGTGGTGAGGAGCTTGCCGCCGACCCGCTCGTCGGCCTCGAACACCACCACCTGCGGCGCATCGGGTGAGGTAGCGAGAGCATGCGCCGCGGCGAGGCCGGCGATGCCACCGCCCACGATGGCAACCCGCCGATCCGAGGTGCCCATCACACGGCCGCGATCACGCGTCGGGCAAGGGCAGCCATCACGGCCGGATCGTCGTTGACGCACGCGGTGCGGCCGAACGTCAGGCCGTGGGCGTGCGCCCGGGCGGCTGCCTCGATGTCCAGGTCGTACAGCACCTCGAGGTGGTCGGCGACGAACCCCACCGCGCACACCAGCAGGCCGCGCTCGTGGCCGGCGTCGTTCTCCGCGCCGGCGAGGTCGTCGATGACCTGCAGGATGTCGGGCCCCAACCAAGGCTCCGGGGTGCGACCTGCGCTCTGCCACGCGATCGCCCAGTTGCTCCAGCGGCCGAGCCCGGCGGCGGTGGCGACCGCCTCGGCCGTGGCGCGCAGCTCGTCGGGGTACGGGTCGCCGGCTTCGAGGATCCGTGTCGGCAGCGAGTGGGCGGTGAACAGGATCTTGGTCTCGGACGGCATCGCCGCGAGCGCACGCTGCAGGTCCTTGGCGACGAAATCGATGAACGCCGGCTCGGTGGCCCAGCTCTCGATGCCGCGGACCTTGATGCCGTGTGGCTCGGCCGCGACGCGTGCCCGATCGAGGTACTGGCCGATCGAGAACGCCGAGTAGTGAGGCGCGAGCACGAGTGCGATGATCCGTCCGAAGCCCTGGGCGGAGATCGACTCGACGGCATCTTCGATCTTCGGCGCGGCGTGCTTGAGGCCGAGGCTCACCACGTACTGATCGGGTGCTGCATCGTCGAGCGCGGCCTGCAACCCGAGTCGCTGCGCCTCGGTGCGCGCTGCCAGTGGGCTCGTGCCACCGAGCGCGTCGTAGCGCGCCGTCAGCTCGGCGAGCGCTTCGGGTGTGGGCGGCCGACCGCGGCGGATGTCGGTGTAGTACGGCTCGATCTCCTCGGGAGTGCGGGGCGTGCCGTAGGCCATCAGCAGCACCGCCGTGCGCGGCGCGGTCATCGCGCTGTCCGTTCGTGCACGCGTGCGACCACTGCGGTGAGCACGTCGGGGTCGGTGGGCGGATGCACGCCATGGCCGAGGTTGAAGATGTGGCCGGGGTGCTGCGTGCCGTCCGCCAGTGCGTTGTCGGCCAGCACGCGGTCGGCGCCCGCGATCGCGACATCGGCGCCGTCCAGTGCCAGCACGGGGTCGAGGTTGCCCTGCACCACGAGTTCCGCACCCATGCGCGTACGGGCCTGAGAGATTGGTGTGCGCCAGTCGAGCCCGAGGATCTGGGGCCCCGCGGCCAGCATGCTCTCCAGCAGGTGATCGCAACCGACGCCGTAGTGGATCCCCGGGGCCTGGGGGTGGAGGGCGTGCAGCTGGGCGAACACGGACCGCGAGTGGGGGAGCACGAACTCGTCGTAGTCGGCGCGGCTGAGCGTGCCGGCCCAACTGTCGAACAACTGGAACGCGCGCGCGCCGTTGGCGAGTTGGCTGTCGATCGAGGCAACCGCGTGCTGCACGAGCCGCTCCATCAGCGAGTGCCACAACTGCGGCTGTGTGCGCAGCATCCGCTTGGTGTGTTCGTAGGTGCGGCTCGGTCGACCTTCGACGAGGTAACTCGCCACGGTGAACGGCGCTCCCGCGAAGGCGAGCAGAGGAACCGACTCGGGCAGCTCCCGCGCCAACGTGCGGACGGTGTCCAG
>JAYVMH010000034.1:0-4506 GCA_043759015.1 Actinomycetota bacterium | reverse complement strand
TGTCGTCCGTGCCGCCGAGCGCCGTCGCGGCGAGCGTGCCCGCTGGGCACACGGCGAGGCGGTCACCGACGGCGACCACCACGGATCGATCACCGATCGCGGAGGTGGCCACTGCGTCGACGACGAGCATCGCGCCGACGACGACACTCGCGCCGAACGGCGACGGCAGCGTGACGCACGACGCGGCGAGGGCGTCGTCGCCGGTGATCTCGGCCAGGCGTCGGCCGAGGCGCGGCCCCAGGGCGTCGGCCGACGCCAGCGTGTCGCCCTTGATCTCGAACAGGATGCGCAGTGCGCTGGACGCGTCCTCGTCGAGCACGTCGTCCCAGCCGAGCTCGGCGAGGCGCGCGTCGAGCGGGGCGTCGGCGTCCGTCGTCAAGACGTGCTGCAGGCTGGGTCGGAGCAGGGCGAGGGTGTCGGCATCGAGCGTCATCGCGCCGCCTCTTCGCGTGGCATGCCGAGCACCCGTTGGGCGACGAGCGTTCGTTGGATCTCCTGCGAGCCGCCATAGATGGGCGCGGCCCGGCTGAACAGGAACTCGTTGCGCAGCCAGTGCAGCTCCTCGTCCCACTCGAACCGTGGTCCGATCTGCTCGCGCACGGCGTTCCACGTGGCGGTCTCGGCGTCGATCAGGAGCAGCTTGTCGATCGACACTTCCGGCCCGAGCGTCTCCTCGCGGGCGAGGCGCTCAACCGTCTGGCGCGTCTGGAGGCGCAGGGCGGCCGCCAGCGTGTAGGCGTGGCCGAGCGCGGCGGCGTGCCGCGGATCGGGCTCGCACAAGCCAAGCGTCTGCCCGAGCCGCTTGTGGAAGCGACCTTGTTGCAGCCAGCCCCACGCACCGCGCTCCCATTGCAGCATGTACATCGCGACGGCCCAGCCCTGGCCGAGCTCCCCGATCACCCGGTCCTTCGGCACGAAGGCGCCGTCGAGGAAGATCTCCGAGAAGTGGTTCTCGCCGTCCTCGGCGCGGATCGGGCGCACCTCGGCACCCTCCTGTTCGAGGTCGACGAGCACCATCGTGAGGCCCCTGTGCCCCGGCCCGCCGGAGCGGGCCAGCAGCACCGAGCGCTTCGCCAGATGACCGAACGTCGACCACACCTTCTGGCCGTGCAGCCGGAAGCCGTCGCCGTCGGGGTCCAGGCGCGTGCGCAGGGAGGCCAGGTCGCTGCCGGCGTCGGGTTCCGAGAAGGCCTGCGCCCACATGTCGTCGCCGCGGAGCAGCCCGGGGAGCAGGGCGTCGGCGAGGTGGGGTGCGAACACGAGCAGCACGGGCACGAGGATCTCGAGCGTCGTGAACGGCTCGGGGATCTGGATGTCGAGGTCCCACAGGGCCTGGAACATGGCGGCCCGCAAGCGTGGATCCCCCCCGAGCCCGCCGGCGCTCGGCGGCCAGCCGAGGCGCGACCAGCCGTCGTCGAAGAGCAGCGCCTGCAGCCCGGCGAGGTGGGTGGCGCTCGCCTCGAGGCTGTGCGGCCGGTACCCGCGGAACGGCTCGACGCGGGGGTCGGCGCTCAGGAAGGCGTGGAGCGCGTCGGCGTAGGCGCCAGGCGAGGCGAACGTGTCGTGGGCGAGGTCGGGCAACCGGGCTCCAGGGTCTGGGTCAGCTACGCGACGGGAAGCCGGGCGGGAAGTAGGTGTCGGCGAACCCCTGCAGGAAGTCGCGCGACTGCGGGTGGGCGCCTGAGGGGCCGGGCACGACCATCCAGGTGGCCCCGAGCTCGCGCAGCTCACCGATCGCCGCGCGGTGGCGCTCGACATCGTTGGAGAGGTCGTAGACGCTGCGGTCGGTGTAGGAGAGCACCAGGTCGAGGTCGGCGAAGCGGTCGCCGGCGAAGTCCTTCAGCATCGCGAGGCGCGCCGCCAGGTCGTCGTTCGTGCTCACCTCGGGGGAGCGCACGGTGCCGAACATCGCCGACGGCCCGCTCAACGG
This sequence comes from Actinomycetota bacterium, assembly GCA_043759015.1. GTDB lineage: Bacteria > Actinomycetota > Acidimicrobiia > Acidimicrobiales > Ilumatobacteraceae > UBA668. Next base: position 2,576 of record JAYVMH010000034.1, on the reverse strand, counting down.
CATCCAACCCTGGGCCCGTGCGGCGACGCGGCGGAGCGTGAGGGTGGCGTTTCCGCCGATCCAGATCGGGATCGGTTGCTGCACCGGCCGTGGGCGGCCGATCGTGCCCCGGCAGTTGAAGTGCGTCCCGGCGTAGTCGAACGGCTCGCCGGCCCAGTGCAGGGGCAACACGTCGAGCGCCTCGTCGAACAGCGTGTTGCGCTCGTCGAAGTCGACCCCGAGGGCGAAGTACTCGGCCTTCAGGTAGCCGGTGCCGACGCCGAGAATGAACCGCCCGTTCGACAGCCGGTCAACCGTAGCCGCCGACTTCGCGAGCAGCGGCGGGTTGCGGTACGGGAGCACGGCAAGGTAGGTGAGGAGCCTCAGGTCCGTCGTCACCGCAGCCACATGAGCGAGGGCGACGAACGGGTCCAGGCTCTGGTGGCCGCCCGTATCGAGCCACTTGGCGGTCGGCGCCGGGTGCTCGGTGAACGCGAAACCCGCCCATCCCGCTCGCTCCGCCGTGATCGCGAGATCGGCGACCGGACCGGCGTCGAGCATGTCGCCGTCGGCGCCGTGGAGGTCGGGGTACTGGAAGATGAACTTCATCGGCGACCGTTCTCTCGGGCCCGGGCCACGTGGCTGTCGAAGCTACTCGACACATGCGTCAAGTTCGATCCCGGCGCACGAGTCGGCGGTGCAGCGCCTTGCCCTCCTCGCCGCCGCTCCCGTACTCGAAGGTCGTGCCGGCGTCGACGATCTCGTCCTCCCGATCGCGGACCTGCTCGATCGTGAGGGCGTCGTCGTCGAACCCCTCGGTGACGCCGAGCACGAAACGACCGACGCGCCCGCCGGCCACCGTCCACACCTGGCCGTTGATCGAGCAGTCGGCGTGGGCCAACCATGCCATCGCCGGTGACACCTGCTCGACCGCGAGGCGCGCCGACCAGGCGTCGCCCGTGCCCGACCGCCACGACTCCGGGGCCACCCGAGACGACCGCGAGAGGGCGGTGTAGGCGATGGGCGCGATCGCGTTCACGTGGATGTCGAGTGGCCCGCCTTCGAGGGCGAGGCAGCGCGTGAGACCCCACAACGCCGCTTTCGCCGCTCCGTAGGCCGACGAGCCGGCCGTGCCGAGCAGGCCGGAGTTCGAGGTCGTCGACACGATCCGCCCGTAGCGCTGTGCGGCGAGATGAGGCCAGGCGGCACGGGTGACGTGGTAGGCGGTAGACAGATTGACGGCGATCATGAACCCGAACGCGTCGGTCGTCATCTCGCCGAAGTCGGCGGCCCGCAGCGCGCCGGCGTTGTTGACCACGACGTCGACGCGGCCGAATCGGTCGAGCGCGGCGGCGACGAGGTGGTCGGCACCCGCCGCACCGGACACGTCGGCGGCGAAGGCGGTGGCCCGCCCGCCGGCGGCGGTGATCTCGGCGGCGGCGGCGTCGGCCGCCGCGGGGTCGAGATCGTTCACCACGACCGCCGCGCCACGGGACGCGAGCAGGTGGGCATGGGAGCGGCCGAGGCCGGCGCCGGCACCGGTCACGACGGCGACGCGGTCGTCGAAGCGCAGCTCGCTCATGCCGGGCCCTTCCCATGGAGGAACCCGAGGACGCTCGGCGGCAGCGTGTTGCCGTAGCCGGTGTCCGGCCAGTTGAACCAGCCCGACGCGGCGAGCGTGCCGCCATCGGGGTGCAGCGTGGTGCCGGTCATGTACGAGGAAAGGCCCGACGCCAGGAACACCACCGCATTGGCGATGTCGTGCGGGGTCCCGAGGCGGCCCATCGGGATCGAGATGCCGACGTTGATCGGATCGAGCATCGGGTGGGTCTGCTCGCCGGTCCCGGAGATGCCGATCATGTTGGGGGTCGGTGCCAGGTCGGGGGCGACGCAGTTCACGCGGATCCCCTCGGGTGCGAGCTCGACGGCCAGGGTCCGGGCGAACTGGGCGACGGCGGCCTTCGCCGCCGAGTAGACGGCGAAGTTCGGTGCAGCGCGGTGGCCCTCGATGGTGGTGACGTTCACGATGCTGCCGCCCCGGCCGCCGGCGCGCATCGCCGGGATGGCACGCGAGGAGGCGTGCAGCACATGCGTGAGGTTCGTGCGGATCAGCGCATCCCACGCCTTCGAGCTCTGCTCGCTGAACGGACCGCGGAACGTGCCGCCCACGACGTTCACCAGCGTGTCGAGCCGTCCCCAGCGCTCGGCGGTGGCGGCGAACAGGGCATCGAGCACCTCCGGTTCGCGGGCATCGGCGGTGTGGACGATGGCGTCGGCCGACCGCCGGGCGAGCTCGTCCTCGATGGCCGCCACCGCGACCGGGTCGCGGTCGACGAGCGCCACCCGGACGCCGTTCGCCGCGAGGTCGACGGTGATCGCCCCACCCAGCCCTCCGGCGCCTCCGGTGACGATCGCGACGGTGCCGTCCAGGCCGGCGCGCTCGCGCCACCAGCCAGAATCCGCCTGGCCGGTACCTGCAAGGGTCGACTCCGTCATGGTCGATCGTCCTTTCGCGCCTGGCGACGCCGTCATCGGGGGTCCACGAGGATCTTCACGTGGCGGTCGGCGTGGTGCAGCAGCTCCTCCAGCCCGTCCTC
>JAYVMH010000033.1:0-9960 GCA_043759015.1 Actinomycetota bacterium | reverse complement strand
CTGGAGGCGATCCTGCCGCGAGTCGCCGACCTCACCGACCGGCGCTACGCATACGTCAAGGGGTACGCCGGCGTGGCGATCGCCTCGGCACTACGGGGCGACACCCTCACTGCCCGCGCACACGCGAAGGAGCTCATCGAGCTGGGCGCACGCACCGGCAATCGTCGAGCGAGCGCGATGGGACACCTCGTCCTCGTGCACGTCTATCAGGTGCTCGGCGACCGCACCGTTGCAGAGAAGGAGGCCAGGGCGATGGTCGGCTGCGAGGCCGATCCCATCTACACGTGGCTCGGCGAGATCTTCGCGGTGGCCGCCACACTGGGGATCGCCCACCCCGACGAGACGACCCGGCGGATCGACACGAACCGCGTCGAGCCGGCACGGCACGGCTTCGGTGCCCTCATCGCCAGCTACGACCTCATGGCCTCGAACCTCAACCTCCTCGACGGCCAGGTCGCGCAGGGGCTGCGCGCGCTCGAGGAGGCACGGGAACAGTGCGCGTCCGTGGGCAACCTGGGCATGTGCATGAACATCGACATGTTCACCGCCAGGCTCGATGCCCGCCTGTCCATGGGTGGTCTTTCGAAGGCGGTACTTCGCAAGCCGGGGTTCCTCCGCCTACGACCTGGCTCGGGCAAGCGCGGGCGCCAGGCGTTCGAGGCGTTGTCGGCCGATCTCGCCGCGCACGATCTTGCCGGCATGCGGGCAGAGGTCGAGTACGAGCTCGGGCTGCTGGCGAAGGATCAAAAGCGGACGACCGACGCTCGATCACATCTGCAGAACGTCGAGACCATCCTGCGCGACGAAACCTACGCATGGCTGCGGCACGAGGCCGGCAAGGCGCTCGCCGAGCTCTGATCACACATCGAACGTGAGACAGATCGTCACGAGGTCGCCGATCGACAGGCCTTCGGCGTTGCGCACCATGTCCTTCACGGGCGCGGCGTAGAGACCGTCCTTGGGGAACAGCGAAGTAGTCCAATCCGTCCGGCCGATCGTGGCCGTCATCGGGATGACACCCCATCCGTAGCTGATGATCGGCGCGATGTCCTTGATCTGCGCGGACTCGTCCTCGGGCACGGTGATGAAGTGGAACGGAGAGGGACCTCGCCAATGCCAGAGCTCACCGTTGAACCGCAGGATCACGAGCTCGATGCTACGAGGGCAAGCCTTCGAGGGTCGGGACCAGGTCGCCTCGGCTGCCACGGGCGACAGGCCCGGACCAAGGTCGGGTTAGGGTTGGCGATGACACGCGATCACCGCGGGCGCTCGATCCAGGGCTATCCGACGATGGGGCTGGGTGCCGTGATCGTGCTGGCCATTCCTCTGGCGGTCCGGCACTTCGACCGGTCGGCCGACGAGTTCAGCGTGCACCGTTTCGCGTTCAGCACCGCGATCGGCTGGATCGCGTGTGCCGTGATGATCTCCGTCGTCGCGACCCGACAGCTGCAGTTGTTGCTCAAGTTCGAGGTGGGACCGAGCCTCGCGCTGGCCTACGACGCATTGCCGATCCTTCTCCTCCCCGCCTGGCTCGTGCTCGGGCTCGCCGCCTTCACCGGTCACTGGTTGCTGGCCATCGTCGCCGCGGCGCTCTGCGTCGCGCACCTCACCCTCGTCGTCCCCAGATTGGTCGCGAGCAGAGTGCCGCGCTGGGCGAAGCGAGCCCCCCGATTCGTTCTGGTGGTCGCCAACGTCTACGTCGACAACAAGGAACCGGCGGACTCGGCGCGACAACTCGCGATGTCGCCTGCCGATGTCGTCGTCGTGATCGAATCGACCCCCTCGTTCATGAGCCTGTTCGACGAGGCCGGTGGGGACTCGGCGTTTCCGCACCGGATCAGCGACCCGAGCGATCGGAGCGATCATGCAGTCACGGTCGTCGCTCGTCACCAACTCGGCCCCAGATCCGCGATGACCACGCTCGGCCCGCTCCACCTTGCCGTCGCGGAGGTGCAGGTCGACGGCATCGGCATCCTCGTCATCGGGCTCAACCCGACGGCCACCGTGGACGTCGGGGGGCTGCACACGTGGAAGGAGCAGATCGACGCCCTCACCGACTACATCCCCACCCTGGACGGCCCGTTCATCATCACTGGTGACATGAACGCGACCCACTACCGACCCGAGTTCGAGGAGCTCCTCACGCTCGGTCTCAGCGACGCGATCGATTCACTCGGCGCGGGGCTCAAGCCGTCGTTCAAGCTCAGCGCCGACGGCTTGCTCGGCTCGATCGGCGGTGTCGTCCGCCTCGATCAGGCGTTGGTGAACGAACGTCTCCACGCGCTCTCCATCGAGAACCTCGAGCCGTGCGGCAGCGACCACCTTCCGTTCACCCTCACGCTGGCCGTGCGGCCGGATCAACTGGCGAGCGCGGCCGTCGATCGCGCGTGATCGTCACGGTGAAAGGTTTGACCTTGCGCCTGAGGTGGAATGTCTTCGTCCATGCGGCAGACGACGGATGGTCCGTCCTCCCCGATGAACACCGACGTACACCGCGTCATTCCCGCGCAACCGTTCGAGTCGCTTGACGATTACGCCCTCGCCGGCGGTGGCGCCGGCCTTCGAGCGGCGCGGGCGACATCCACCGACGTCGTGCTCGACGAGTTGGAAGCGTCCGGCCTCCGTGGTCGTGGCGGCGCGGGGTTCCCCACAGCGACGAAGTGGCGCACCGTCATGCAGCACGCGTCCAACACGTTCCGCACGTCCGTGATCGTCAACGCCGCGGAAGGCGAGCCTGGCACGTTCAAGGATCGGGCAATCCTGCGGGCCAATCCGTACGCGGTCATCGAGGGTGCGCTCATCGCCGCGCACGTGGTCGGGTCGCGCAGCGTCACATTTGCGACCAAGCAGAGGTTCGGGGTGGAGCTGGCCCGGTTGCGGGCCGCGATCGACGAGGTGCAGCGCGCCGGATGGTGCGCGAAGGTCCAGATCGAGATCGTGGAGGGCCCTGCGGAGTACCTGTTCGGTGAGGAGACCGCGCTGCTGGAGGTCGTCGAAGGACGTCCGCCGTTCCCCCGCATTGCACCACCGTGGCGGCGCGGCTCGATCGAGCTCGTGCGCGATCCGTCGAACCTCGATTCCGGGAGCGGCCTCGCGGCCGACATCGAGATGGCCACCGAGGGCGCCGACAGCGTCGCTCCACCTGCGCTCGTCAACAACGTCGAAACACTTGCCAACGTGCCGGCGATCATCGCGCTCGGCGCGGCATGGTTCAGGTCGATCGGCACGATGGAAACCCCAGGAACGGTCGTGTGCACGATCAGCGGCGACGTGCCCGTGCCGACTGTCATCGAGGTCGCTGCGGGCGAGCCGTTGCGATCGCTCCTGGATCGGGTCGGCGATCCCAAGGAGGCAGGGTTGTCGCCGGTCCTCGCCGTCCTGATGGGCGTCTCGAACAAAGTCCTGACCGCCGCTGAACTGGACACGCCGATCAGCTACGAGGGAATGAAGGCGATCGGCGGCGGACTCGGTTCGGCAACGTTCACGGTCGTCGATGCACGCACCGATCCGCTGGCGCTTGCTGCCGGGGTCTCCCGATTCCTGGCGGTCGAGTCCTGCGGCCAGTGCACCCCATGCAAGCAGGACGGCCTGAACGTGTTCGAACGGTTGCGCCTCCTCGGGGCGCAGGGTGGTACGCAAGCGGACCTGGCGACGATCCGCCAACTCCTCGGCTCGATCGCCGACGGCGCTCGTTGCAACCTTGCGGCGCAGCACCAACTGGTCGTCGGCGGCATCATGGACGCGTTCGACGACGCCATCCAACTCCACCTCCGCCCGGACGCGAGGCCGTGCGAGCCGGTCCTGATCACCGAGCTGATGTCGCTCGAGGCGGGCACCGCGTCGGTCGACGAGCTCTTCCTCACGAAGCGGTCGGATTGGACCTACGACGCCAACGCCGCAGCGGATACATCGGCGATCGGCGTCGATGATCCGGGGGTGAGCCCGGCGGAGCGCCAGACCGATCACCGTGCCGGGAGTCCGGCGCCGACCCCGCATCCTGCTGTCGAACCGGCCACGACCGCTGGAAAGGTTTGAGATCGCGTCCGACGTGGAACGTCCTTGTCGATGCTGATCCGCGCGCACCCGGACAGGGAAGGGGCGGAACCGGTCCTGTACCTTCCGTCGGCTTCCGGCGAAGGGTTGAACCCCGCCAACGAACCGCCGACTCCACCCGTCGCGCCCCAGTGGCGCGACGTGCCCTGGCGAACCATCGTCGGCTCGGTCGGGGTCGTGGCGCTGACCGTGACGGCCGTCGGGTTGATCTACGTGGCCTCCAGCGTCGTCGTCCTCATCCTCATCGCCGGCTTCTTCGCGATCGTGCTGAGCCAACCGGTGCACGCGCTCGAACAAAGGTTCCACTTCCGCAAAGGCGTGGCGATCGGAGCGGTCGTCGGCACCACGCTGGTGTTGGTCGCCGGCACGGTCGCGCTCTTCGTGCTGCCCGTGCGAAGCCAGCTCGCCGCGGTCCTCACCGACCTACCGGGCACGGTGCAGCAGGGTGCGCACGGGCGCGGACCGATCGGCCAACTCATCGTGAAGCTGCACCTCGAGAAGATCGTCCAGGATCACCAGGCGTCGCTCACCCGGGCCGCGCAGTCGTTGAGCGATTCGATGCCGTCGCTGCTCAAGGCGTTGCTGGGAGCGGTCCTCGACCTCGCGACCGTCGTGGTGCTGACATGCCTGATGCTCACCCAGTCGCGAGTGCTCAGCCGCACCGTACGTCAGGTAGTGCCGATGCGGCATCGCGATCACGTGACCGCCATCGCGGACGATGCGGCCTCGGCGGTTTCCGGCTACATGATCGGGAACCTGCTGATCAGCCTGTTCGCCGGACTGGCGGCGTTCGTGGTGCTGATTGTTCTCGGTGTCCCCAACGCCGTGATCATCGCGTTGTTCGTCGCAGTCGCGGATCTGATCCCATTGGTCGGCGCCACCATCGGTGCGACCGTCGCGGTCGTGGCGGCGTTCTTGGTGTCCACGACAGTGGGGATCGTGGTCGTCGTGTTCTTCGTCCTCTACCAGCAGTTCGAGAACAGCGTCCTCCAGGTCGTGATCATGTCGCGGCGGGCGAGCGTGAACCCCCTCGTCGTGCTGCTCAGCGTGCTGCTCGGCGTCGACCTGTTCGGAATGGTCGGCGCACTTCTCGCGATACCCGTCGCCGGCGCGCTCACCGTGATCGTCCAAGCCATCTGGCAGCACCGACCGCTCCGCGACGATGAGCTGCTGATCGTGTCCGACGGCTCGTCGGACGACGGCTCAGAAACCAGCCAACCGATCTCACTACGACGGCGGGTGCGACGGTGGTCCGCGCGGCGTCACACCGTTCGGACCGGGTAGCCCCGCCAGTGCTCGCAAGCCCGGTCGCACGGGCAATGCACCCAGAGTTCCTCCTGCCAAGATGATGATCATGGCGCCTCCCCAGATCCGCAACTTCGCCGATGCTCGTCGAGCGGTGGCCGCCGGCTCCACTCCCGAGGATGCAGCACGGACGTTGGTGTCGTTGATGACGCCCGAGGAGCGATTGTGGTGCCTTGACGGCGACGCACCGACGTGGGCGGGGCTGCACTTCCTGACGCACGACGGGTACCACCTTGCGCCGTTCGTGGCTGCCGAGATCGAACGAATCGGCCTGCCGGGCATCGCGTTCGCCGACGGTCCGCGCGGCGCGGTCATCGGGAACGCGACGTGCTTCCCGGTGTCGATGGCGCGCGGCGCCACGTGGGATCCGGATCTGGAGGAGCGGGTCGGTGCGGCGATCGGTCGTGAGTTGCGTGCGCTCGGGGCGACCCTGACCGGTGCGGTGTGCGTGAACGTGTTGCGACACCCCGCGTGGGGGAGGGCCCAGGAAACCTACGGCGAAGACCCGTGCCTCGTCGGCGACCTCGGCGCGGCATTGACGCGGGGTCTGCAGCAGTACGTGATGGCGTGCGCGAAGCACTTCGCCTGCAACTCGATGGAGAACGTCCGGTTCTCGGTGGACATCGAGGTCGATGAGGTCGCGCTGCACGAGGTGTACCTGCCGCACTTCCGTCGGATCGTCGAGGCGGGTGTCGCGTCGGTGATGTCGGCGTACAACTCCGTGAACGGTGAGTGGTGCGGCGAGAGCCCCGCCCTGTTGAACGACATCCTGCGCGGCGAGTGGGGTTTCGACGGCTTCGTGATCAGCGACTGGATCTTCGGACTGCGCGACGCAGCGACCTCCCTCGCGGGCGGTCTCGACATCGAGATGCCGTACCGGATGGTGCGCGCCCAACATCTGCCAGGAGCGCTGGACCGGGGTGAGGCATCGTGGACCGACGTCGATGCCTCGGTCCAGCGAACCATCGCGACCCTGTTGCGCTTCGACAAGGTGCTGTCGGCACCGCCGCCGCCCATCGACGTGGTCGGTTCACCCGAGCACCGGGCGCTTGCCCGCGACGTGGCGGCGCGTTCGGTCGTGCTGCTGCGCAACGAGCCGGTCCACGGCACCGCTGTGCTTCCCCTGCGATCCGATCGTGGCCGCATCGCGGTGCTCGGGCGCCTCGCGGCAACGGTGAACCTGGGCGACGGTGGGTCGAGCGACGTCTGGGACCTCGACTGCCACACCATCCTCGACGGTTTGCGTGCCGTCGCAAGCGACATCGCCGGCGACATCATCTCCTACGACGGCAACGACCTCTCCCGCTCGGCCGACGTCGCCAAGGAGGCCGAGGTCGCCATCGTCGTCGTCGGCTACACCCATGAGGACGAGGGCGAGTACATCGGTGCCACCGACCCGTCGTTGGCCACGTTGCTCCCCAAGGCAGACGAGCCCGACGTCGTCGAACGGTTCCAGCGCATGTCGACGAACCTCCCGACGACGACGAAGCCCGATCGTCTGGCCGCCCGCGAACGTGGGTTCAGCACCGGTGGCGACCGCGCGTCGCTGCGGCTCGCCGATCGCGACGTCGAGCTGATCCGGGCGGTCGCTGCGGCCAACCCGCGCACCGTCGTCGTCATCCAATCCGGCAGCGCCGTGGTGATGACCGAATGGATGGATGCCGTGCCCGCCATCGCTCAAGCGTGGTACGGCGGTTCCCATGCCGGGCCCGGCTTGGCCGACGTGCTGTTCGGCACCGTGAACCCTTCAGGGCGACTGCCGTTCAGCATCCCGTTCGACGAGACAGACCTACCGCACTTCGACCGCGACGCCACCACGTTCCGCTACGACCGCTGGCACGGTTGGTGGCACCTCGCCCGAACCGGTACGACCCCTGCGTTCCCGTTCGGCTTCGGGCTGTCGTACACCGAGTTCGCGCTTGATGCCGGCGAAGTCGGCTGTTCGAGCGGCATCATCACCGTGCGCGGTGAGGTTCGCAACACCGGCGATCGCGATGGCGCCGATGTCATCCAGGTCTATGCGGAACTGCCCGATGCCGACGCCCCGCATCGCCTCATCGGGTTCACCCGCGTCGAAGTCGCTTCGGGAGCGACCGCGCCGTTCGAGATCGCGATCAGCGTCGATCGGCTCGCCACTCGCAACCCCGAACGTCACGAATGGACGCCGGCCACCGGTCGACACCACCTCACGGTCGCCCGCTACGCCACCGACCCCGACGCGATCGGCGCCGACATCGAGCTGTGAGCTCAAGGTTCGAGACCGAGCAGAGCGCGGATGCGCGATGCCCGGAAGCCCATGCCGACGACGCCGGGCGGTGGTGCCGGCCACGAGTCGAGCAACTGGCGAACCTCCTCGCGACCGATCGGGTCGCCAACGGCTTCACGTGGGGTACGGCCACCGAGGGCCGGTATCTGTTCATCGAGCCACTCGACTTCTTTGTCGGCAATGATCTCCTCCATCAGCCGGCGAAACTCGGGGTCGCTCTCTTCAACGCCCGACGGTCGCGGTGGAGCGTCAGCGAGCTCCTCGTCGAGATCGGCGAGGGTCCGGTGTTCGTCGGCGACGAGCGGCGCTGTGGGGAGCGCGGCCGCGATTCGCTCGCGTACCAACGTCGCACGCTCGTCGGAGTTGACCTCGGCGACGAGCTCGCCGTTGTCGGGGTCGATGCGGAGGGTGGCGATGATGGCGGCGCGCATCCCCGGGGTATCACAGGTGAGTGACCAGCTGATGCCGTCGGCACTGACGAATCCAGCGTTGCGGAGTGCTTCGGGGACTGCGCTCGCCTTGTCGATCCGCCAGCGGAGCGTGTGGAACGACAGCGTCTGGCTCGAGGTGTTCCTCAGTTGCGGAGGCCGAAACATCGACGCGATCATGGCGATGAGTTCCTCCGGGTCGGTGGCAGCGACGGCATCGATCATCGGGTTGACCAGCGAACGCGGGACCGCGACGAATCCACCGAACGAACGATGCACCTCGCCGACCGGGAGGGGCCGGCCGAGCAACGTCGTGCCCGGCCCCGAGCGTGCCGACAGGGTTGCGTTGACGACGTCGACGATCTCACCGCGGCCGATGTCCCTGAGCCGCAGTTGGTCGCGACGCTGTTCGACGACTTCGAAGACGCCACGGTCGACGAGCGCCCACTGGGCGGCGAGCAGCCGTTCGTCGTCGGGCAGGAGCCAACCTCTTTCGGCGAGGAACTCTTCGAACAGTCCATGCTCGTGCAATGCCAGATCGGCAACGAACGGCGAGCGGCTCAGCTCCTGATACAACGACGACGTGTCTTCGCTGAGTTGCTCGGCGAGACCGCTGATGAGTTCAGGGTCGCAGCGGTGGGCGAAGCGGATGGCCTTCTCGAACAGCCACGAGGCACGGTCCGCCAGATCGTGCCGCTCACGTCCGAGGTGGCAGGCCTTGTACTTGCGCCCGGACCCGCACGGGCACGGATCGTTCCGGCCCGCCATTGCCTTCGGCCGGTGCGTGGCGAAGCCGACGATCTCACGCAGCAGTCGGACATCGTGGTCCGGGTCGGGATCATCGGGCTCTTCGTCGACGACTCCCGCTCGCAGAAGGAGCTTCAGCGCGCCTGGCGCGTCACCTCGGTCGGCGGCGAATTCGGCTGCGTCGAGCAGCGCTGGGAGGTGGCCACAATCCGGTGTGACGACCGACGCGATCAGCGCGGCCGCGCCCCGCACATCGCCCTCTTCCTCCAGACAGCGGGAGCGCAGCCATGCGAGGCCGACCAGCGGAACCCCGGCCATCAGGTCGTCGAGCTCCCTCGCGAATGCGGCGACCTCGTCGGTCGGTCGATCGCTCCGCGCTGTCTCGGCCCAGAAGCCTTCGCCGACGTTGCCGTCCTCCAAGAGTGCGGACAGAAGAACAGCTGCTTCAGCGCGTTCGTCGTCCGTCGTGCCAAACGACGATGCTCCCTCGACCGCGTACAGGTCACACGCGCCGACGAGCGTTGTCAGCGCTTCAACACCTCGTTCATCCAAACCGTAGAAGGTGGCCATCCGCCTGCGACGTTGACACTCGTTGAGTGCTTCCCAATCGAAGCCGACCTCCGCGATGATCTGCCGACGCTCCTCCAACCCGGCCGCGGCGTACAAATCCGGCAGATGCGGCACCGGGTGGCGCGCGAACGCCTCGCGATCGGCGAGCATCGCCTCGTACATCGGCTCGTCGCCGACGGCATACGTCAGCTGCTGGCGCCGACCGTCGACCAGCTCCGCCTCGAGTGGTTTCGCCGACGCGGCGAAGCCTTTCCGCAGTGCTTCGATCTGGCGTGGCGATGGTTGTGGTGGGCGGCGCAGCGGCGCGATCCGCAGGGTCTCATCTCTGACCGTCACGGATGCCCATCCCCCGGCGACGGCATCGAGCCACCCCGGCGGCCCCTGCACCACATCGGTGTCGACACCGTCCAGCCACAGGCCATCGGTCTTGACACGGCCAATGACTTTTCCTGACGGATCAACCAGGTCGGCGCCGTGACCGACGAGCCACCAGGTGATCGGCGCGAGCGACGGATGCGATCGCACGAAGTGCGCAGCGGCGTCGTCGGCGTCGACCTCGACGGTCCACGACACGCCGTCCGACAGGGCGGG
>JAYVMH010000032.1:0-4508 GCA_043759015.1 Actinomycetota bacterium | reverse complement strand
GGTGGCCGAGGGCGATCGCTCCACCGTTCGGGTTCACCTTGTCGAGGTCGACCCCGAGCTCTTTCGCCCAGGCCAGCACGACCGATGCGAACGCCTCGTTGATCTCGAACACGTCGATGTCGTCGAGCGACAGCCCGGAACGCTGCAGCAGCTTTCGCGTGGCCGGCATCGGGCCAGTCAGCATCAGGACAGGGTCGCTCCCCACCAGCACCGACTCGACGATGCGGGCCCGGGGCCGCAACCCCATCGCCTCGGCGCGCGCGGCAGAGGCGAGCAACAGGGCGCCCGCACCGTCGGCGATCTGCGATGACGTCCCGGCGGTGTGCACCGCGTCTTGCGCTGGCCGGTTCGTCCGGAGCGCGGCGAGGGCTTCGAGCGAGCTTGACCGCATGCACTCGTCCCGGTCGAACGTTCGCTTGCCATCCGGATGCCCGGACGCGTCGAGGACCGCAACGTCGACCGGCGCGATCTGCCCGCCGAACCGATCCTGTGCCCAGGCCGTCGCCGCACGCTCCTGTGAACGCAGTCCGAACTCCTCGGTGTCTCTACGGCTGATCGCCCACGTCGCGGCGATGCGGTCCGCGCCCTCGAACTGGGTGGTCGGCTCGTAGACATCGGCGTAGGTGCCGGCGCGTGGTAGGCCGAGGTCCGCATTCGCCGCCGACGATCCCATAGGGATGTTCGTCATCGTCTCGACCCCGCACGACACCGCGAGATCGGCCATGCCCGAGCGCAGCAGGGCGTGGGCGAGCATCGTCGCTTCCTGCGACGAACCGCATTGGACGTTCACCGTCGAGGCCGGCACGTCGAGTGGGAACCCGGCCGCCAGCCACGCCTGACGGGTGACGTTGGCGCTCTGTGCGCCAATCTGTTGGACGCACCCGCCCACGACCTGATCGACGGCCGCCGGGTCGATGCCAGTACGTTCGATCAACGCCTTCAGGGGTGCGGCCAGCAGGTCGTTGGCGTGCACGCCGGCGAGTGTGCCGTTACGGCGCCCGACGGCGGTGCGGACGGCATCGATGACGACCACTTCGTTCACGACAGCCCCCGATGCGCTTGCGCGTGCCGACGACGGCACGGCCGAATCCTCTGACCCATTATGCTCTTTGATGGACCAGGAGGCGCAAGCGATGGCCGATGACGAGGCGCTCGGCGCAAGCGAGCGGCGGGAGCGGTGGGACCGCCAGGCCCGCCACTTCGAGTCTCGCGTGCACTTCAACCGATGGACCGGCCTGCGCGTCGAGCGGTGGGACGACGAGCAGGTGGTGATGCGCCTCCCGCACGCAGAGATGCTGTGCAACTCCACCGACGGGTTCCACGGTGGCGTGGTCGGCGCGCTCGCCGACACGTGCGGCACCGCGGCCTCGCTGGCCGCGGTCGGGGCCGAGGGGTTCATCTCCACGATCTCGATGAACGTCAGCTACCTGGCGACCGCCACCACCGACCTCGTCGCCACCGGCGTGTGCATCAAGCCCGGCAAACGCATCCAGGTGGCCGAGGTCCGGGTGCGAGATGCCGCCGGAACGTTGGTCGCGGAAGCGATCGTCACCTCGACGCTGCCGCGCTGACTCGATGGGCTTCACCGACCAGGTAGCTCTCGTCACCGGCGGAACCCGCGGCATCGGAGCCGCGATCAGCCGAAGCCTGCTCGCCGAAGGCGCGCGGGTCGTCGCCGTGTACGCCACGAACGACGACGCCGCCCGACGCTTCGCCTCCGGCGTCGCCGACCAACCGGGTCGGCTCACGCTGCACCGGTGCGACATCGGCGACCCGGCCGCCTGCCGCGACGCCGTCGCCACGACGTTGGCTGCCCACGGACGGCTCGACCACCTGGTGAACAACGCCGGCCTGCTCGTCGAGAGCCCGATACGCAGGATGACGGGGGAGGAGTGGGACCTCGCCATCTCCGTGAACCTCTCCGCGTCGTTCCACCTCGCCCAGGCCGCGATCGCTCCGATGACGGCGCAGGGCTTCGGTCGCATCGTCAACGTCTCCTCCGTCACCGCGTTGATGGGCAACCCGGTCGAGGCCGGCTACGGCGCGGCGAAGGCCGGGCTCCACGGCCTCACCCGATCGCTCGCACGTGCCGTGGCGCGCAAGGGCATCACGGTGAACGTCGTCGTTCCCGGCGTCTTCGAAACCGACATGACGAACGCGATGGACGCCGCGGCGCAGGAGGCGATCCGGGCGATGATCCCGGTGGGCCGTCGCGGCGACCCAAACGAGCTCGCCCACGCCGTGATGTTCCTGCTCGACGAGCGCGCCGCATATGTGACGGGTTCGGTCGTAACGGTCGACGGTGGCCTGTCTATGGGCGGCTGAGCGCACCCAGCGTGTCCAGGCGTTCAGCGGCCGCGAGGCAGCGGCCGAGGTACCCCCGCTGCGCCTCGTCGGTGTGCACCCCGTCCGGAGTGATCAGCCACATCGCCACGCCGTAGATCGCGTGTTGGCGGTACTTCAGCCACGCCTCGTCGAACGACGGCGGCGTGACGCCAGCGGCGGCCAACCGACCGAGGTAGTGGCGGAGCAGACCTGCCTCGTGCGCCTCCTGCTGCTTCGGGTCGAGCGCGGTGGTGAGGAGGTAGGCGATGTCGAGCGCCCAGCAACCGCGCAGGGACAGCTGCCAGTCGAGCAGACCGCCGGGCCCTCCGGTGACGTAGTAGACGTTTCCGGCGTGCACGTCGCCGTGCAGGAGCGTGTGCGGCCCGTCATCGAGGGCGAGCAGGAAGGCATCGAAGGCCGACCACAACGCGTCGTCCGTCCACACGGCACGATCGACGAGGGCGCTGCGGTGCCCCCGTTCCATGTGCCGGCGGGCGAGGCGCGGGCCGTGCTGGCGCCAGAACCGCATCGCGCTGTGCCGCGGCGCCGGCTGCAGCCAGGCCAGCTCGCCGTACAGGCTGTCGTGCTCCCAGAACGCCGCGTGGAGCGTGGCGATCGTGTCGAGCAGGCCCGTCACCTCCTCGACGGTGACGGGCTCGGTGACGATGCCGAGCCGCGCGCCCGGTCTCGTGCCGAGGTCCTCCATCAGGATCTCGAACGATCGACCGTCGGTCGACGCGTCGATGGCGTAGACGTCGGGCTGCTCGATCGGCAACCGGGGCAGGACATCGCGATAGAGACGGACCTCTGTGGAGTACATCTCCTCGGGGAAGGCGAACTCGGCCAGGTTCCGCTTCAGAAACATCCGAGACGGCAGGCCCGCGTCTGCCCCCGGCGCGTACTGCAACGCCAGCCGGAGTCGGCTGGCGGAGCCCTCGTCCTCGGTGAGTACGGACACGGTGGCGACGTCGACCCCCGGGTGGCGGGAGCGGAGCACCCCGGTCAGGTGCGTTGCATCGATGTGACGAGCGTCGGTCACGGCTGCTCCTCGAACGCCTCGTCCGTCCACCATGGCACGAACGGCGGAAGGTCGCGCACCGTCAGCGGAAACGCCGCGGGTCGCTTCTCCCTGAACGCGTTCACACCCTCTCGAGCATCGGCCATGGCACCGAGGGCGAGCAACGCCTTGGACTCGAGCCGGTTGGCCGACATCGGATGCGGCGAGCCGAGCTGGCGCCAGAGCATCTGACGGGTCAGCGCGACGGATACGGCCGATGTGGTTCGGGCGATCTCCGTCGCGATCTCCATGGCGCGCGGCAGGACGTCGGCGGCGGGCACGAGCTCGCGCACGAGGCCGGCGGCGAGAGCCTCCGAAGCCGGGAAGATGCGGCCGGTGACCGACCAGTCCACCGCTGTGGCGATGCCGACGATGCGCGGCAGGAACCAGGTGGCACACGATTCGGGCACGATGCCGCGACGGGTGAACGGCAGACCGAACCGGGCGGAATCGGCGGCGATGCGGATGTCTGTCGGGAGGATCATCGTGATGCCGATCCCCACGGCCGTTCCGTTGATAGCGGCAACGACCGGCTTGTTCGAGGCGAAGATGCGAAGGGCGAGCTCGCCGCCCACGTCGCGAGTCCCACCGCGGAGCGGCTTGAACCCGGCGCGGTCGGCGTCGTAGCCGCCGGACCCTACCGACAGGTCGGTACCGGCCGAGAAGAACTCGCCGGCCCCTGTGATCACCACGGCGCGCACGCCGTCGTCGCGGTCGGCGAGTGCGAACGCGGCGAGCAGCTCGTCGAGCACCGGGTAGGTGATCGTGTTGCGGGCCGCGGCCCGGTCGATGGTGATCACCATCACGCGATCGTCAGTTTCGACGCGAAGCTCGTTGAAGTCGTCGGTCATGGACGTTGCTCCCGTGGTAGGCCGAGGACGTTCTCGCCAAGAATGTTGCGCTGGACCTCGGAGGTGCCTGCGTAGATCGTGCCAGCGACGGCGTTGTAGGCCACGCCGAGCCACGAACCGCTCGTGTTTGGTGAACCCGGGTCGTCGGTGCGGTAGGCCCGCAGCGGCCCGCGTCCGTCGACCACCAGGGCGTCAGGGCCGAGCACGTCGAGGGCGAGGCGAGTGACCCGCCGATGATGCTCGCTCCAGTACAACTTCGAGATCGACGCCTCGGG